>JAGAPI010000183.1 GCA_017623335.1 Prevotella sp. | reverse complement strand
TACCATTTGCCGCGCTCACGCTTTGGGTCGGTCATGTCAACGGCAGCCATCACCTGGAATCTCTCTGGCACATTATCGTAATCCTGAGCCTCTGGAGTGGCATTGCCTTCCATGTTCGACTGACCGAAGCAAAGATAAATCTGGAAGTTTGGGTCGGCGCTCTCTGGCACTCCTATCCACTGTGCCAGCAGTGCGGTGGCTTTCTTCAGCTTCTCAGCCTCGGCAAGATAGTCATCGTCGTTGTCTGTGGTGAAGGCCTCGGCAGCGGCAATGGCTTCCTCAAGAGCCTTGCGTGCAGCCACTGCCTCCTCGCGTGTCATACCGTTGGCTGCCTCAAGAGTTGCCTTGGCGTCTTTGATAGCCTGCAGCAGGTCAGCCTTATTCGATGTAGTGGCTATCTTGAAGCTTATGCCGCCCATCCAAGAGATTTTTTCCCAGCTGGCATTCAGCTCGCCCTCGAAGTCGTCATCTACGATGAGATTATTTTCATTACCCACTTCTACGAACTTCACATCGTCGAAGAATATGCTGCCGCCGTATTGTCCGAATACAAACTGGAACTTGTTGATGGGGAATTGTGCGGTGAACTCCCATGTGAATGTTTTCCATGAGGTGGAAAAGTCGTATGCGTTGAGATATTGCAGATCCTTGCTTCCGCCCCACTGGTCCTTGTTGCTGGAAGCGTCATCAATAGGCCAGAATGCAAGCGAACCGTTGCCTGAGCCTTTCACACGCATGGTCAGCCTATAGCTCTTGCCTACCGTGAGCGGCTGGCTGAGGCGGCGGTGTATCTGCCAGTCCCATGGGTTTGCCTTAGGTTCCGAGGTCGTGACTTTCAGGGCATGGTTTATTCCCTCTGGCTCCTCAATCTTTTCGGTGAGGGTGTATTTGCTTACAAACTCCCATATCTCCTCGCTTGTCATTACGCCGGCAGGGTCGTTGCTGTGCCAGTGGCCTTTTCCGTCAAGGGTGTTGAGCACAATCTCCACGCCACCCTCTCCTGCAGCCCATGTGGTGCGTGAGCTCTTAGAGTTGGGCTTGTTTTTGGGCCATGGGGTTACTGTGGTTGGATTGGGTAGACATTCGTTGTGCGCAGCCCATGCCGACACGATGCCGTTAACATTACTGTAGGGCAGGACGTCGTCTGCAGTGCCGTGTGTATGTATAATAGGTACGGGACGCGCGCTGCGTGGAGTGGCATCGCCGTTGAGATAGCCACTCACCGGAGCGAATGCCGCAAACTTGTTGTCCATATAGCTGGCACAATAATACGTCATCATGCCACCAAACGAGAAACCGGAGAGATAAACCCTCTTGGTGTCAATCTTATAGCGGCTTGCCATCTCGTCAATGATCTTTACCAAGAATTTAAAGTCTTTATTTTGTGAGACACTTGTGTTTTGTATGTCCCAAGTGGTAAAGCCGGTGCCGATGGCACTGGGATATACAACCACGAATTTCTCCTCCTTGGCTATGGCTTCCCAGTTTGCCATCCCCTGCTGATACGCAGCACTCTGATTCATACCGTGCATCGAGATGAGCAGCGGCGAGTTGTCCGGCAGGTCTGCCGGGGCATACACAAGCATGTTTCTCTTTGTGCCGTCAACGGTGATGTCTTCCGATGTGGCCTTGTCTTCTGCCATGGCTCCTGAAAACACACAGCATAACATTCCAAATAAAAATAGTAGTCGATTTCTCATTTCAGCTAATTTAAATAGTTTTACAATTATATTCGGTTGCAAAGTTACCACAATTTTCTGAACACTACTGTTTAATTTGTATCACATACTTATCGAAATATAACATTTTAGCCTATTATTTCATGTTTATTTCGGAAACATACTTTTTGGATGGAGATTTTGGGCTGTTTTTTGAGGGTGTGTCAAAAATGATATGCCCCGGAAGTTTTTTGTCAAACTTCCGGGGCATGTCCCGATTTCTGACACACCCTATATGTGTCTTTATGTAATTTTTATGTTTTATCCGTAGATGATGTTGCCGTCTTCGTCCATATATTCCTCAAGTCCCTTCTGGTAGGTTGCCATGGCGCGCAGGCTCATGCCCATGCTTGAGAAACCGCCGTCGTGATAGAGGTTCTGCATAGTCACCTTGCGGGTGAGGTCGGAGAACATCACGATGCAGTAGTCGGCACACTCGTCGGCAGAGGCGTTGCCCAGCGGCGACATGCGGTTGGCGAAGTCGAAGAGCTTGTCCATTCCCTTCACTCCGCTGCCTGCTGTTGTCATTGTTGGGCTCTGCGAGATGGTGTTCACGCGCACGTGGTGCTCACGGCCGTAGATGTAGCCGAAGCTGCGGGCGATAGACTCCAGCAGCGCCTTGGCGTCAGCCATGTCGTTATATCCGAACATTGTGCGCTGTGCAGCCATGTAGGTCAGCGCCACGATGCTGCCGTAGTCGGCGATGGCGTTCTGCTTCTTGGCTGCCTGAATCATCTTGTGAAAACTTACTGCCGATATGTCGAGAGTCTTCGAGAGCATATCGTAGTCCAGGTCGTCGTAGGTGCGCTTCTTGCGCACGTTTGGCGACATGCCGATAGAGTGGAGCACGAAGTCAATCTTGCCGCCGAGAACCTCCTGTGAGCGGCGGAACACCTCGTTGAGGTCGTCAACGCTTGTGGCATCGGCGGGAATAACCTCGCAGTTGAGCTGCTCAGAGAGAGCGTTAACCTGTCCCATGCGCACAGCCACTGGAGTGTTGCTGAGTGTTATTTGCGCGCCTTCCTCAACGGCTCTCACAGCCACCTTCCAAGCAATCGACTGCTCGTTCAACGCTCCGAATACAATACCTCTTTTACCTTTTAATAAATTGTAACTCATACCTATTTTCTTTTTGTGTAAATATAAATCGGCGGCGAAGTTACAAAAAAATGCACACTCCGCAAAGGAAGTGTGCATTTTTTTATTGCTTTACTGCAAATACTTGTTCTATTTCGTACTTATGGTAGTATTTTTAGTACATTTTGACTCCGCTGAACAACACCTGATATGGAACAGTATTGTAGCCTCCGGAGGTGTTTGTACACTTCACGTCGCCTACACACAGCACAATCTCGATTTCGCCGTTTTTCGTCTGATAGCCGTATGACTGATATTGATAGTAGCCATCATATAAATTTAAGGCGTAACCATATTTTGCTGTGTAGTCTTTGTTGTCAACAGAGAATTGGCTCTGTGTGTAGGCATATTGAGTGTTTTTCTCATCAACCTCTGCCTTTGGCAAAATTTGGAAAGCATAGTCTGCAGTACCTGCATTGTTGTAGAATTTGTATGGCGCAAATATGCAGTTGAGAGTGGGGCGGGTTGGAGCCTTCTTCAGTATATTTCTCAGGTCATTGTTTCCTGTGATGGCATTGTTGAATATGCTGTCGGGGAAGTTGGCTATTGTGATGGTTGAGTCGCGGTTGATTCTCCATGTCATATTCATGATAGAGTCGCGCATCATACTGTCCTGCTGAACGTATTTCTTGCGTCCACGGTAGTGAAACAGCATTTTTCCTGTGTATGTACCGCTGAGGCGTGTAAGGTATGTTGCCGTTTCCTCAGGTGTCATGGTGTAGTCTTTGTTGTCACCGTCACTGTCAAGGCACGATGTTACTGTGCTTGTTGCTATAAGGCATATTGCCGCGAGCAACAGATTTTTCATTTTGTTCATTTTTGTTCTTTATTTTTGTTTTAATTTTTAAAATTCTAACTATAGAATGTAAAATAGCCTTGGATATTGCATGCGAATAGCTGTAATTTTCATTTTTTAACTAAATCTGTGGCACTTCTAATTGGAAAGATTACATGTTCTCCTTCCCATCCTGCTCTTTTTCTTCCAGATAGCGGGCAAATATCCGTGCTGCCGATATTATCTGGTTCACACAGGGGCGGGTGCGGTAGTATTCGGCGGTTCGCTCGCTTGCCTCGAAGCTCAGTGGCGCGCCTTTTTTCAGCTTCAACAGCTCGGAGCAGGTTATGGAACCGTGCTCCTGGCGGAACTGCTCCAGCAGTTGCTGCACTATTTTGTAGTTATACGACTTTCCCTCGCGGTCGCCTGGAGTAGCGCTGCCGCAGTCCATGCCTGCCAGCTGTGCCAATGCGCAGCAGGCTCCGCATGTGAGCCGCATTCTGCCTATTCCTGCTCCAAATCCTGCACTCAGCGTCAGTGCCTGTTGCTCGCTGTAGCCATATATGTCGGCAAAGGCTGCCACCACGCTCTGGCAGCAGTTGAACCCTTGCATAAATAGTGATTCCGCCTTGCGGATACGTTCTTCGTTGTTCATTGTTTTTTTAGTTTATAATTATTGTTTGTGAATGAGATATTGGGCTAATAGAGCTTATTGGGCTAATAGCTATCTCCACTCGGTTTGCACGAAAATTCTTCACTCTTCATTCTTCACTCTTCATTTTCAAGACTTTTGCCATCCGGCGCAGTCCTTCCATCATCCTTTCTCGCGGGCAGGCGATGTTGATGCGCATAAATCCCTCGCCGGCATCGCCATAGAGAGTGCCGCCGCTCAGTTTCACCTTGCCGTCCTGCTCAAGCCTTTTCTCCAACTCACTGCTCTTTATACCCAGACTGCTGCAATCAGCCCACACTAAGTATGTGGCTTCGAGCGGAGTGATTTTTATCTGCGGCAGGTTTTCGGCAAAAAAGCCGCACAGCGCCTTATAGTTCTCCCAGATATACTGACATAGCGCGTCGAGCCAGTCCTCGCTGTCGTTGTATGCCGCCATGAGTGCCAGCACTCCAAAAGGATTCACGTCGCACACCTCGTTGATGTTTATCGCCCTGTCAATGCGGTTGCGCAGAGTCTCGTCGCTGCATATAATGTTAGCTATCTGCAGTCCGGCGATGTTGAACGCCTTTGACGGTGAGCACAGCACCACGGCGGTGCTGTCAACAGTTCCGAACGGTATGTACTTATTGCCGCCGTAGGTCAGTTCGCAGTGTATCTCGTCGGAGATTATCGCCACGTTGTTGCGGTGGCAGATGTCGGCCATGCGCTGCAGTTCGTCGCGGCTCCACAGGCGTCCTGTGGGGTTGTGCGGATTGCAGAGCAGCATCACTTTGTTGTTGTCGTCCCTGCACAGTTCCTCCAGGTTGTCATAATCCATGGTGAAGTGGCCGTTGTCGTTTTTCAGCCGGCTTTCCACCAGTTTGCATCCGTTGTTTCGTATGCTTGAGAAGAAACAGTTGTATGCCGGAGTGTGCAAAATCACTCCGGCACCGGGATTGGTCATTGCCTTTATTGCCACCGACACAGCCGGCACCACGCCTGTGGTGTAGAGTATTGAGCTTTTGTCTATAGTCCAGCCGTGGCGACGCTGAAACCAGCTGACTATTGCTCCGTAATACTCATCAGGCACTCTGGTGTACCCGAATACTCCGTGTTCCACACGCTTTCTCAGTGTGTCGATTATTGCCGGTGCTGTCTGGAAATCCATGTCAGCCACCCACATTGGTATCATATTGCTGTCATCGGTCCCGTCCCATTTATAGCTGTTGCTGTTGCGTCGGTCTATGCTTTTGTCGAAATTATACATTGTTTGTTTTTTGTTTTAGTTTGCAAAGATAGTGCAAATTGAGTTAAATACAAAATAAATTAGGATTTATTTTTATTTTATAAATGCCGCCTCTTATTTAAAGTGTCATTCCGCCATAAAAAGTGGGTTATTTCATGCTACACCTTAATTATATATAGCGTTTTAGGGGCACTTTATGTTGTATTATACGTTGTGAAGTTACATCAGAAAAACAACATGTTACTTTTTTAATTGTATTTTTTGCGGAAAATCGTTACCTTTGCATCCGTAAAAAACTAAACTGTAACGTATAAGTATTATGAGGAAGAAAAATTTGTATTTTGTGCAGCTGATGCTATTGTTTTCTGTTTTTGCCTTTTCGGGCAAATGTGCCTTGAAGTGTATGGCTTGGGAGGGAATGGAGATGCCTCCCCTGCATATTGAAGGACGTTATCTTGTGGACAACAAGGGCAACAGGATTCTGCTGCATGGGTTCGGACAGACTTATAGCCCGTGGTTCAACGAGCAAGGCAGCAAATGGAATAACTATAACGTCAGTGCCTGTTTGAAATACAACAAGGCAAAGATTGACGGCATTATGAAGGCGGGCTGGAAAGTGAACTGGCTGCGCCTGCACATGGATCCATACTGGAGCAACACCCCTGGAGTGCAAACCAAGGGCGAGAATGACATATCGGCTTTCTCCATGGACCGGTTTAAGAAATATTTTGCCGAGGTGTTCCTTCCTATGGCAGAGTATGCTGAGAGCAAGGGGCTCTACGTGGTGATGCGCCCGCCGGGAGTATGCCCTGAAAATATTTCCGTGGGCGATGAATATCATTCATATCTCAAATTGGTGTGGAAATACGTTGCCAGGGAAATGGTGAGAATGAAAAAGACGAGCATAATGTTCGAGCTTGCCAACGAACCGATAAACGTGGGCGGTGATGGCGGAATAACCAAATTCTTCCAGGACGTGGTGGATATCATACGCAAAGAGAAATGCAACAACATTCTGTGGGTGCCGGGCAGAGGCTATCAGAGCGACTACCGTGACTATGCCGCCAACCCGATAAAGGGCGATAATATAGGCTATGCCGTGCATGCCTATCCGGGATGGTACGGCAGTGATGCCGAGGTGGAGAGCGCCGAGAACACCGGCGACGTGGCAGGAGGCGGCTACAAGGGATTCCTCAACGGATGGTGTGAGAGGATAAAGCCTGTGGCAGACTTTGCGCCTGTGCTCGTGACCGAGATGGACTGGGCACCGAAGAAATACAACAAGTCG
>JAGAPI010000182.1 GCA_017623335.1 Prevotella sp. | reverse complement strand
TGAAATATTTTTTTGTATCAATTTTTATTATTACTTTTGCACTCCGAAATGAACAATTAATCAATAGGTATGCCAAAATACAACATTACAGAAAGAAAGGAAAAGGATCCGACTTACCGTTCACTGGTGAGTCCGAAAGTTATGGACGAGATGAAAGAGCGTATTCTCAACATCATCGTCATGCAGGGTAAATATAAGGATAAGAACTATTCGGCAAAGATGCTTGCCAATGACCTTGGTACCAACACCCGCTATGTGTCGGCTGTGGTAAACGTGCGTTTCCACATGAACTACACATCGTTTGTAAACAAGTATCGCATTGAGGAGGCAATGACAATTCTTGCAGACCGCAGATATAAGGATCTTAACATGGAAGAGGTTAGCTCGATGGTGGGATTCTCCAACCGTCAGTCATTCTACGCGTCTTTCTATAAGATTCTTGGCATCACTCCACGCGAGTATCGCCTGAAGCACATGTCGAAGACTGTAAAGAAAAGCAAGAAAAACGATACAAAGGCTGATGCAGTATCAGAGGAATAAATCGTATTAATAAAACAAAAGGAACAAACTAAGAAGATTCTTCCATGAACTATACCGATGAGCGTTTTGCAGACATACAGATGCTGCGATACAGGCTTAACGGGTTTGAGGAACTTACTTTACAGCAAAAGAAATATATTTATTACCTTTCACTTGCCACATTGGCTGGACGCGATATTACGTTCGACCAGTGTGGCAAGTATAATTTGCGAGTAAGGAAAACCCTTGAGGCAATATATACAGACTACACGATTGACCGCACCACTGAGGCGTTCAGGGCGCTTGAGGTGTATCTGAAGCGTGTGTGGTTTTCAAACGGAGTGTATCATCACTACGGGTGCGAGAAGTTCAAGCCCGGTTTCTCTGAAGAGTATTTGCACGACTGCGTCATGACAGTAGACCCCAAACGCCTGCCGCTGATGGGCGAGGAGACACCTATGGACCTGCTGCTCGACCTGAGGGCGATAATCTTCGACGACGATTATCTGCCGAAGCGCGTGAATAAGGCCGACGGCGAAGACGTGGTGAAAACCTCTGCCTGCAACTATTATGCCAATGTGAGCCAGGAGGAGGTGGAGACTTTTTATGCGGAGAAGAGCGACCCCGCTGATCCGCATCCCCCGTCGTGGGGACTGAACTCCACGCTGGTGAAGAAGCCGGCTATATGCTGTCATGAGGGCGAGAACGCCATAGAGGAGGTGGTGTGGAAGGCAGACGGAATGTATGGCAAGGCAATCAGTCAGATTATCCATTGGCTGACGCTGGCATCGAAGGAAGCCGAGAACGACAGTCAGCGCAAGGTGATAGGACTGCTCATTGACTATTACCGCACCGGCGACCTTCGCACCTTCGACAAATACTCCATAGAATGGCTGCAATGCACTGACGGACAGATTGATTTTATCAACGGTTTCATCGAGGTGTATGGTGACCCGCTTGGCATAAAGGCTTCATGGGAGGGCATCGTGGAATACAAGGATATGGCTGCCACACGCCGTACACAGACCATAAGCGACAATGCCCAGTGGTTTGAGGACCACTCGCCCGTGGACCCGCGGTTCAAGAAGGCAAAGGTGAATGGTGTCACTGCCAATGTGGTGTGTGCCGCCATGCTCGGAGGCGATGAGTATCCGTCGACCGCCATCGGCATAAATCTTCCCAACGCCGACTGGATACGCGCAGAGCACGGTTCGAAGAGCGTCACCATCTGCAACCTAACTGATGCCTACAACAAGGCAGCCAAGGGCAGCGGCATGAAAGAGGAGTTTGTGGCAGATGCCGGCACAGTGGCTATGATTGAGAAGTATGGCGATGTGTGCGACGACCTGCACACCGACCTGCACGAGTGTCTCGGTCACGGCAGCGGACAGATGTTGCCGGGTGTTCCGTCGGGAGCGCTGAAGGCATACTCCAACACCATTGAGGAGGCTCGTGCTGACCTGTTTGCGCTCTATTATCTTGCCGACGAAAAACTGGTGGAGCTTGGGCTCGTGCCCGACTGCAGCGCCTACAAGGCAAACTATTACACATATATAATGAATGGTGCCCTGACGCAGCTCGTGCGCATAAAGCCGGGCAACATCATTGAGGAGGCACATATGCGCAACCGTGCCCTCATTGCACGCTGGTGCATAGCCAACGGCGACTGTGTCCGCCTTGTAAAGCGCGACGGCAAGACGTTTGTGGAAATCACCGACTATGAGGCTCTGCGCACCATGTTTGCCACGCTGCTTGCTGAGATACAGCGCATAAAGAGCGAGGGCGACTATGACGCTGCGCGTAATCTGGTGGAGACTTACGGAGTGAATATCGACGGCAGCCTGCATGAGGAGATTCTCGACCGCTATAATGCCCTAAACATTGCGCCATACAAGGGATTCATCAATCCTGTGCTCATTCCTGTGCGCAACACAAAGGGAGAGATTATTGACATAACTGTGGACTATAACGAGAGTTACGCACATCAGATGCTGCGCTACAGCAGCGAGTTCGGAACGCTGGTTTAAATGAAGAATGAAGAATGAAGAATGTAGAATCTATTGGCTGCGCCGATGAGTGCGTGAAATTTGAAGAAAAGAATGAAGAATCTATTGGCTGCGCTGATGAGTGTGCGAAAAACGAAAAATCATATAGTGAAGTTATAATATTGGAGTCTGAGAATGAAATAGATTCTTAATTCTTCATTCTTCATTCTTCATTAAAAAAAATCAAGCAATCGTTCAGGCTGCTGATGAACGGAGTGGCATCGCAGTCAATGCGTGAGAAGGGAGCCGAGGCAGGCTATCATCTCAACTGGGGAGCATCGTTGCCACATCTGCAGGAGATGGCAAAGGAGATAGGCAAGGACTACGACCTCGCCATTGCCCTGTGGAAGGAGAATGTGCGCGAATGCAAGATTCTTGCCACAATGGTGATGCCGGCAGAGAAAATGTTGCCCGAGGTTGTCGACATCTGGATGGAACAGACGATGGGGCAGGAGATAGCCGAGATGGCATCGTTCAACCTGTACCAGCATCTGCCCTTTGCCGCTGATAAGGCATACTGTTGGATGGCAAGCGACAAGCCGCTGTATCAGTTGTGCGGTTTTCTTGTCATCGCCCGTCTGTTTATGAAAGGGCAGGCTCCAAATGAGCGTGGCATCAACGAGTTTGTCGACCAGGCAATCACCGCCATGCAGGACGGTGAGATGGTGGTGCGCAAGGCTGCCATGCAAAGCCTGCTGCGCTTTGCCGATTTAGGGCTTGTGTATGAGCGTATAGCGCAAAGTGCGGCAAAAAAGGCGAATTTGGATATATTTTAAATAAAAATACTAAAAAAGAATACTGTTTAGTATTCTTCTTTAGTAAAGGTGTAATCCGCCACCTTTTTGCCCTTTTTACTCTTTGACCAGTAGATGTAGCTGAAGTTATAACCAGCCTCTTTGTAGTTTTTTATTGATGTGGTGTTGCGCAGTGCGTCAAGCAGTGTCTTGCGTGCATTGACCCTTTTCAGGGTCTGTGCATCGTCAAGCTGTCCGCCCACGGTATAATAATAATGTATGGTGGTGGTGGCTTTGTCGAAAGTCATGCTGTCGAGTGTCATATCCTTGTCGAGCACCACCGGACAATTCTTTTTTGTGAACTCGCGAGCCTCGCGGTCGCATCTTTCCTCAAGCGATTCCTGACAGGAAACAAACGTGAGAATTAGAGAAAAAAATATCAATTTACGCATAATTTTTATAGATTTGTGTGCAAAAGTAAAAAAAATTATTTAAAAACAAGCGAAAAATTTGGGAATATCTGATTTTCTTTGTATCTTTGCAACTCAAATTGACGTATATCAATGAATTGTATAAGGAATTTTTGCATTATTGCTCACATTGACCATGGTAAGTCCACATTGGCTGACC
>JAGAPI010000181.1 GCA_017623335.1 Prevotella sp. | reverse complement strand
CTGTGAGAGTTTGTCATACTGCGCCGATATGGAGTCGAGCCAAGGGCGCTCCGCCTCATAGTTTGCAGTACCGATCTTGTCGGTTCCCTTAAACAGGATATGCTCGAAATAGTGGGCTATTCCAGTATTGGGGCAGTCGTTTGAGCCGGCATTCACCACTACCGCACCAAACGCTTTAGGCTGTGAATGGTCCTCGTTAAGCCACACTTTCATACCGTTTTTCAGTGTGAAAGTCTTCACTCCGGGTGCGTTACTGCCATTACCTGCAACCGTCTGTGCGCATACTCCACCCACACCAAAAATCAAACCTGCCGCAACAATCTGTTGTCCAGAATTTATAAAGCGTTTTATGCTTATCTTCATAATCTTGCTTTTTAACACATTAATAACTTTTGCAAAGATAAACTTTTTTATTGACACATTCTCTCAAGCAAGCTTGGTTCTCCACTCGGTTTGCAAAAAAATCCTCACTTCACCAAGTCTATTCCTTTCTCGCCAATGGTTATCAGCCGTTGTTTATAAAGGTCGCCGATGGCTTTTTTGAATGTTTTTTTGCTCACTTTGAAACGGTCCTGGATAAGCTCCGAGGGACTCTTGTCGCCAAGGTCGCAATGCCCGTTGTTGTCCTTTAGGTATTGCAGCAGTGTCTCAGAGAACTCCTCGGTGTGCTTTCTGCCGGTTGGCTGAAGGGTGAGGTCTATCTTGTTGTCCTGACGGATGTGGTCTATGTATGCCTTGGTGCGGTCGCCAGTGTGTAGATAACGGAACACCTGATTCTCGTAGAGTAGACCCTGATACTGGTTGTCAACAATAACCTTGAAGCCGAGGTCGGTCTTCTGCCACACAAGGATATCCACTTCGTCACCATGTTTGTATGGCGGATGCTCATCGTTGAGATAACGGTCAACCTTGGCGGTTGCCATCATGCGGTAGCTGTCCTCGTCAATCTTTACATATACGATGTATTTCTCGCCCTGCTTCATGCGCATCTTCTGTTCACGGAACGGGCAGAACAGGTCCTTCATCAGTCCCATGTTTAGAAAAGCACCGTATTCGTTTACCCATGCCACTTCGAGACAGGCAAAGTCGCCCACCTTGGCAAGAGGAGTGACGGTGGTGGCAACAAGACGCTCATCTTGGTCGAGATAGATGAACACCGTAAGCTCATCACCTATTTTCGCACCTTTAGGTACATAGCGTGTGGGCAGAAGAATCTCACCTTCCTCGCCGCCGTCAAGGTAAAGTCCGAAATCCACCGACTTCACTACAGCCAGTGTATTGTAGTCGCCGAGTTTAATCATTGCTTTCCTCCTCTGTTTCTTCTGAATTATTTTCTGTTTCTTCCAGTTTTTCCTCAATGTCCAGCAATCCGTCACGCATCTTTATTGTGCGGTCGGTGATGCTCGCCAGCTGCTCGTCGTGGGTAACTATTACAAAGGTCTGCCCGAACTTGTCGCGCAGGTCGAAGAACAGTTGGTGAAGCTCCTCCTTGTTCTTGCTGTCAAGACTGCCCGAAGGCTCATCGGCAAGAATCACGTCGGGGTGGTTTACCAATGCACGCGCCACTGCCACACGCTGTTTCTCACCACCCGACAGTTCCGCAGGCTTATGGCATGCGCGCTCTGCCAGTCCCATAAACTCCAGCAGCTCCTCAGCACGCTGCCGTGCCGCCTTTTTCGATTCTCCTGCGATGAGGGCGGGAATCATAATGTTTTCGAGTGCAGTAAATTCGGGCAGCAGCTGGTGGAACTGGAACACAAAGCCGATGTGACGGTTACGGAAGTCTGCCAACTTCTTTGTGCTCAGACGGCTTACGTTCTCGCCGTTAATCTCCACTGTTCCGCTGTTGGGGCGGTCGAGTGTGCCTATTATCTGCAACAATGTGGTCTTGCCGGCACCGCTTGGTCCGACAATGCTCACCACCTCACCTTTATTAATGGTCAAGTCGATGCCTTTCAGCACCTCCAAAGAGCCGAAGCTCTTGTGAATATCTTTAATCTTTATCATATTCTTTCTATTGTCCTTTAACTTCATTCTATCTCCATTTAACTTCTTCTATCTCCTTCTATTTTCTTTACGCATTTGTAGGAGCCGTGAACGTCATTTGGTCCTGAGTGCCGTGCTGGTCGGGATATATTATCAGCAGCGAGCAGTCGGGGAACGACTGTGTAAGCTCTTGCGGCAGACGGTCGAATGCCGGTTTGTAGGACACTGTGCCCGGTCGTGCCGTTATCACCACAAATAGATGGTCTTTGTTTACCACCTGTGCCAGCTTGGTAACTGACTTCCAGTGCTGCATCAGTTGATACTCGGCACGCACGTCGGGGTGATGCTCCGTTATGTAGTGTCTTATCAGGTCGGTGGTGTCCTCCCTGCCATGGAACACCATGCGGCATGATATTCGCTCGGCAGCTCTCGACAGAGTTTCTATCCAACGCTGGAAACCGGGTTCAAACTGCACTCTCGACGGTACTGCCACGTGTATGCGTCGGATAGTGGACAGCGGGAAGTTGATGCGGCATATCAGAATCTGCCGGTAGATTGAGCTTGTAAGCCCTTGGGCGTAGGCTCCCCAGAAGTCATCGCCGGGGTTGCCGGGGCGGTGCATAGCCATGATAATCTCCGAGGCGTCATTCTCTTTGAAGGCATGCTTTATGCCGTTGGCTATGTTTGTGGCAAGTCGGCTCTGGGTCTGCATCCTTATATCTGTTGCCACAGCGACAGCCGCTGCGTGACTCAGTATCTGCTTGCCGTTTTTATGATTACTTTCAAGTTCAAGATCATCGTACACCACGTTTATGCCTATCAAGCCGCGGTTGAGGCGTCTGTTCATGGTGATGTTTGCCATGTAAATAAGTTCTTCCACATCCTCCTTGTGTTGGAACGGTATCATGATTTTCTCGTCATCGGCACTCATAGCCTGCTCGTTTGCCTTGAGTAGTTTCTCGTCGGTGAGCAGCATCTTTTGTGATGTCTGTTCCACAATTATCGACGATATGATGCAAGTGAACAAAATCATTATCACAACACCGTTGAGCATGTCGCTGTCCACAAGCGGCAGTCCGTTGGTATCTGTGAGGCGCATACCCACCATTGTCATGGCAATGCCGCCTGCGGCATGTGCCTCTGTCATGCCGAACATCATGTGACCGTGGATTATTGGCATTCTCAACGTTATGCTTGACGCGTATGCCGCAATCGCCTTGCTCAGTGTTGCAACTAACACTATGCACACCACCACCCATAGCGTATGAATTCCGTGGAACAGTATACGTATGTCAATCAGCATTCCCACACCAATAAGAAAATAAGGTATGAACAGGGCGTTGCCTATAAACTCGATGCGGTTCATGAGCGGCGACACCGAAGGGATGAAGCGGTTGAGGATAAGTCCTGTGAGAAATGCTCCGAAGATGCCTTCCAGTCCGCAGATTTCGGCAAGTGCCGCACTGAGGAACAATACTGACAATACATATATATATAGCATCACTCCGTCGGCATAGCGGCGGAAGAACCATCGTGTGAG
>JAGAPI010000180.1 GCA_017623335.1 Prevotella sp. | reverse complement strand
GCCCAAGAGCAAGCGGTGGGAATCTGCTACTGGTTGGACGTTCCACAACCACAACTATCTGGGCAGCCGTATGGTGCCGGAGATATTCCGCAGACTAAAGCTGCCGCTCGATATGAATATGAAGTATGTGCAGAAGCTCGTTGACCTGCACATGCGTCCCATAGTGATTGCCGATGAGGAGGTGACCGACAGTGCGGTGCGCCGTCTGCTCAGCGATGCCGGTGATGACATTAACGACCTTATGACGCTTTGCGAGGCAGACATCACCAGCAAGAACGAGGGTAGGAAAAAACGTTTCCTTGAGAACTTCCGCATGGTGCGCGAGAAACTTGCCGACCTGCAGGAAAAAGACTATAAACGGCTGCTCCAGCCGGTAATCAACGGCGACGAGATAATGCAGATGTTCAATCTTCAGCCCTCGGCAATAGTTGGTGAGCTGAAGAAGGTTCTGAAGAATGCCGTGCTCGACGGTACGGTGCCCAATGAGCGTGAGCCGCTCATGGAGCTGCTCATGGAAACGGCGAGGGAGAAGGGATTGGAGTTTTAAATGAAGAATGAAGAGTGAAGAATGAAGAATCTTTTTGAATGAAGAATAATATTAAGCGCATAAAGAATGCTTAAGAAATACCACTTATGCGCAGCCAATTCTTCATTCTTCACTCTTCATTCTTCATTCAAAAAGATTCTTCATTTTCACCGCACCAGCGTTCCAATCTCTTCGCCGTCCATCACCTTTTTTAGGTTGCCTACAACATCCATGTTGAACACATAGATGGGCAGGTTGTTCTCCTTGCACATGGTTGTTGCGGTGAGATCCATAACCTTCAGGCCGCGGGCGTAAATCTCGTCGTAGGTAATCTCGGTGAACTTGGTTGCAGTCGGGTCTTTCTCGGGGTCAGCAGTGTAGATGCCGTCCACTCGGGTGCCTTTAAGCATCACGTCAGCCTCAATCTCAATGCCGCGCAGCGATGAGCCTGTGTCGGTGGTGAAATATGGGCAGCCCGTGCCGGCAGAGAATATGCACACCTTGCCTTCCTCCATAGCCTCAATGGCACGCCACTTGGTGTATAGCTCGCCTATAGGCTCCATGCGGATGGCTGTGAGCACCTTTGTCTTCACGCCGATTGCCTCAAGCGCACTGCTCAGTGCGAGTGAGTTGATAACTGTGGCGCACATACCCATCTGGTCGCCCTTCACGCGGTCGAAGCCTTTCTTGCTTCCGCTCAGTCCGCGGAAGATGTTGCCGCCGCCGATGACGATGCCAATCTGTACTCCCATCTCGCTCACTTCCTTTATCTGTTTGGCATAGTCCTCCAAACGCTCAGGGTCTATGCCGTAACTCTGTTTGCCCATAAGGCTCTCACCGCTCAATTTGAGCAATATTCTTTTAAATCTTGCCATTGTTTTATTTGTTTTTACTGTTATGATTATTGCAATGTTCTTTAAAATGTTGTTGTCGGCTGTATTGTCAGATTATGAATTTCACTTCGCGAAAATCATATTCCGAAATCGTTCCATCGATGCGCTGTAGCCTTATCCGTCCGCTTGGCTGTACTGTGTCGATGGCTGCCGTGAACGTGCCGCCGTTGTCACGGAATTGGTGATAACCATCGCGGCGGTAAAGATGACTCATGTACTCATCATGTATTTCGTCATATTTGCCGTCATACACCTTATATATATATATAGCAAATGCGTCGATTATCTTGCTGAGCACTTCATCTGTGCTGGTCTTACGGTTTATTATGTTGCACAACGACACAGGATTTGGGGCATCGCTTAGAAATTGCTCCTGATTGATGTTGATGCCTGTGCCGAGGATTATGCTGCCTACGCCTTTGGTGGATATAGACGACTCGGAGAGTGTGCCGCTGATTTTCCTGTCATGCCAGTAGATGTCGTTTGGCCACTTTATTGTGAAACCGTCGGCGTATGTCTGCATTGTATGGAATATTGCGAGTGCCTCAGCCTGCATCATCACATATTGACGCTCTATTTGCAAGTTATGCGGGCGTGTCTTGATGCTGAACATAAGGTTCTTGTCCTCTTCGCTTTCCCATGTGTGGCTGCCCTGTCCGCGCCCTGCCGTCTGATAGCGTGCCGTAACCACGGTCATAAGCTCTCCCTCCTCACCACGGTACTGGCTGAGGTAACGGTT
>JAGAPI010000179.1 GCA_017623335.1 Prevotella sp. | reverse complement strand
TCACCGTATTTCTTCGAGCAGTCCCTGACAGGCATCTTCGATAAGCTCCAAGGCAAACTCAAAGTCAGCGGTGTCGCCATAGTACGGGTCGGGAATTACCGTCTGTCCAGGGTGGTGGCGCAGATAGTCGGCAAGCATCACGATCTTGCTGCGGTCGGCATCGTTGCGTGCCATGCTGCTCACTCCACGGTAATTGCCGCTGTCCATAACAATGAGAAGGTCGAAACGCTGGAAGTCACTGCGTGAGAACTGGCGGGCACGATGGTCAAACTTATAGCCGTGGCGTGCGCCGCAAGCCCTCATGCGGCTGTCGGGCAACTGCCCTATATGCCAATCGCCCATACCGGCGGAATCAATGTCAAACTCACAGTCAATGCCGGCAGCCTTTACCAGCTGGTGCATCACACCGTCAGCAGCCGGCGAGCGGCATATATTTCCAAGACATATAAACAACAGTCGGCGCGGCTTTTTGTTTTCTTTTTCCATTTCTATATTATACTTTTTCTTATTAGTTTTTATCACAATCGTTTATTGATTATTCTTGTACATTTGGTCAGGGCTCTTAGGATTTGACGGTATTTTTCTTTCCAATAGTCTAAGAGAAATCATTTTCGGAATAACCTTATTGTTAAGGTATTGTTTGCTCCTGCCGACTTTTTGGGCGATTGTATCCAATGACACCCAGTCATTTGCAGCCTTTTGAATTTCTGCAAAAAGTTCATTTTGACTCATCCGTTTTTTTATGGATTTATCAAATAAAGAATAGGAACTGCTTGCAACATTACTTGCAACATTACTTGCAATATTAGGTATCTTGTAGTATGTTCCCCGCCCTATACCCTCTGATATCAATAAGCCATCGATACACATCGTACGCAGCATCTGGGTAATATCGAATCTATGCATATTTAAAGAATAGCGTAACCGTTCATTTGACACACTTCTTTCCTGTAGGGCTAAAGATAGAGTCATTAACTTATTATGCTCTATATTTAAAATCTTCTTGCCAAAGATTCTCACTAATGCCTGTTTCGTGTCATCATCAATAAAAGAAGCCATAGACAAGGTAAGTGTTACCTTATCCGGACGGACAGATTCTTTTATACTGGGCATAACTTTGTTTGACTCTTTCCATCCATTAATAATGGTGTCGACTCCACTGCCTGCCTTTTCCGCACGTCCTAACATCATAAACATTTTTTGTAAAGTTGTGTTACGGCATACACTTAATCCTCCCTCATAATATTGTTTTGGGGTTATTAGCAGATTGCCGGGATTGGAAAACACGATACTGTCTTTACTCTTTGTTATAACAATAGGAGTATTGATGGAATAGTCTGCATGTATAAGAGCATTGATCAACGCTTCACGTATGGCTATATGAGCTGGAGTCTCATCCTTACGCATATCTCCTTCCAGCTTAAAGGGGACAGGTAGCCCATCTTGCAATTTTACTAACGTTCTGCGATAAAACTGGAAAATATTAGCCTCCCATGTTCCATCTGGACAGATACGGTCAAGCCATCTTTCTTTTGGAGAGGGTTTATCGGACAATTCCCGATAGTCAGGGAAGAAAAATGGAGCACATTCTTCATCTGTAATAGAGTCTGTTTTACCAAACATTAAAATACCCGCCATCGTAAAACCTTCCTTTTTACTTTTGCGGTCTAAACGATACCCGCCTAATTTCTTTAATAATCCAAAATCATCTTCTGCCAGCCATGCATGTCCAGGTTTTACTAAATCAAAAAGTCTTCTGTATTGGTCCAAAGAGCTTTTGTCGATATCATCAAAACTGTAGTTCTCTAAAATTCGAGAGTCTGACGGTCTGCTTATATTTGCATCTGCAAACATTCGTCTTACCTCAAGAGGAGTGCATTTAAAATCTCCTTCGTCATTGCGCTTATATGTTCCATTGTCCGGATTGCGGGTGCAATAAATGGGGCGTTCTTCCCTTGCAGCACGAGGGATATAGAAAAGAAGTACATGATTACCATCAAACACAACTTGCTTAATGTCATCATTGGACAACAAGTTACAGCTTACCTTTTCTGGATTATTCACATTGCGCCAGAATTCTTTCTTGTATTTCTCTACTTGCTCTTCCGTTAATTTATCAACAAAAAAGCATCCGTTCTTTTCCTTAACACCTAAAACGATAGTCCCTCCATTTGTATTGGCAAAAGACGAGTAAGTTTCCCAAAAACTTCCAGGAAATCCTCCTGCTGCAGACTTGAATTCCACATCGTCCGATTCCTTATTCTGCATTTGTTCCTCTACCCATGCAATAATTTCTGTATATTCGTATTTTGCCATTATTATTCTATCTTTATTGGGGATTTTATTTTTAGAAAACTATATATGTTTTAATATTTGCCTACAAAAATACATTATTTTTTTTAGAAAAGAGAATGTTTAATACTAAATTATGATTATTTATGTATTACATACAATATAATATAACAAAAAAGAATCCTATAAGTTTTAACTTACAAGATTCTTTCTTTTGCGCTTCAAGATGGGCTTGAACCAACGACCCCCTGATTAACAGTCAGGTGCTCTAACCAACTGAGCTATTGAAGCAATTGTTTGCGCTTCATTTCTGAATTGCGATGCAAAGGTACTGCTTTTTTTTGAAACCTGCAAACTTTTTCGAGAAAAAATGCGTTTTTCCTATAATTTTTTGCAAAAAAGTGGGGAAAATGGCTGTTTTTTGCCAATAAAGCAGTAATTTTGCAAAGAAAATAAGAAATAAAGGCAAGATGAAAAGATTTTCAGTACTGGTGTGCGCCGTGATGGCTTTCATGGCATCGGCAGCACAGACAAAAGACCATAATTTTGAAGTGGGTAAGAATCTCGACCTGTTTAATCAGGTGTACAAGCAACTGGACTTGATGTATGTTGACACCATCAATCCCGGTGAGGTGATTGGCTACGGTATCAACGGGATGCTGCGCGCCCTCGACCCCTACACAGAGTTCTATCCTGAGGAGAAGACCAAGGACCTGAAGCGGATGATTACCGGCAAGTATGCCGGAGTAGGCGCCATTGTGCGCTACAACCAGCAGTTGAAGCGCGTGGTGATAGACGAACCGTTTGAGAATATGCCTGCCGCTGAGGTTGGACTGAAGAAAGGTGACATAATTCTGAGCATCGACGGCAAGGACATGACCCGCTCCACCGTGCAGGAGGTTAGTGACAACCTGCGCGGCGACGCCGGCTCCACCTTCCTTTTGAAAGTGAAACGTCCGTCGGTGAAAAAGGAACTGCAGTTTAAGGTAAGTCGCCGCAACATCAAGTTGCCCGAGATAGAATATTGTGGTATTGCCGATGGCGATGTAGGCTATATCTGTTTCCGAGAGTTCACTGAAGGCTGTGCAAAGAACATGCGCCGTGCATTTCTTGATTTGAAGCAGTTGGGGGCAAAAAAACTGGTGCTCGACCTGAGGAGCAACGGCGGCGGCTCGCTGTCGGAAGCAGTAGACATTATTAATATGTGGGTGCCGCAGGGAATAACGCTGGTGGAGACTAAAGGCAAACTGCCACAGGTATATAAAAAGTACACTACAAGATTAGAACCAATAGACACAGTAATGCCGATAGCTGTACTGGTGAACGGTGAAACAGCGAGCGCAAGCGAGATAACCTGCGGCTCAATACAGGATTTGGACAGAGGTATAATAATAGGTACGCGCACGTATGGGAAAGGACTGGTGCAGTCGCCGCTTGATATGCCGTACAACACTAACCTTAAAATCACCACATCAAAATATTATATTCCCAGCGGCCGCTGCATACAGGCTATAAACTACAAGCGCAGCGGGGGCGGAGGATATATGGAGCGGGTACCCGATTCACTCACCCATGTATTTAACACCCGTGCCGGAAGAGAAGTGAGAGACGGTGGAGGAATAAAGCCCGACGTGGAAGTGACTCCAGACACTGTGCCCAACATTCTCGTTTATCTCGACCGGGTCGATTCGCTTGAAGTGACATTCAACTGGGTGGTGAACTACATAGCCACTCACCCCACAATAGCCCCCGCACGGGACTTTGCCCTCACCGATGCAGAATATGACGACTTCAAGGATAAAGTGGTGAAAAGCGGATTCACCTACGACCCAGTGAGCGAGAAAAACATCGAAGAACTGGAGAAACTGCTCAAGTTTGAAGGATATTACGACGATGCAAAAGAAGAACTGGCGGCACTGAAGAAAAAACTGAAGCACAATGTGGCACGCGACCTTGACAAGCATAAGACGGCAATAAAGCAGATGCTGGAGCAGGAAATAGTCACAGCCTACTACTATAAACGTGGGGCGATTGATGCCGGTTTGAAGTACGACAAACAACTGCAGGAGTCAATACGGCTTTTGAACGATAATGAGGCTTATGGCAGGCTGTTGCAGCCAAAACAGTGAAAATATAAGGTAAAAAATAAAAAAACGGCAAAAAAATTTGTACGGATAAGTTTTTTTTCGTAATTTTGCACCGTTCAGAGGAATGAGAGGCTCCGCGAGAGTCTCTCGTTTCTTTTTTAATTATAACAATTAGCAGATGATAAACCGCGACGTAATTAAAGAAATTGTAGGGGAATGGTTGAAAGATAACGACTATTTCCTGGTAGATGTTGTGTTTGAGGATTCCGACCGTATTGTAGTGGAGATTGACCATGCCGACGGTGTGTGGATTGAGGATTGTGCCGAGCTGAGCCGCTTTGTGCAGGAGCGTTTGGGCGATGAGCTTGACGACTATGAGATGGAGGTGGGGTCCGCCGGTATCGGGCAGCCGTTCAAGGTGATGCAGCAATACATCAACCACATCGGTAAAGACGTGGAAGTGCTGAATGCCGACGGCAAGAAGGTGCAGGGAATACTCAAGAGCGTTGACGGCGACCACTTTGTGGTAACTGTCAAGGAAAAGCAGAAGAAAGAGGGCAAGAAGCGTCCCGAGATTGTTGAGGTGGACAAGGACTTCAGCGTGGCAGACGTGAAATACACCAAGTATCTTCTGAACTTCAAATAATGACATTACACTCTGGGCAGGCCGTTGTCTGTCCACACCTTTATATATATAAGCAAAGAAAAAAATAAAAAATATAAAATGGCAACAAGGAAAGAAGAAAAAGGTCCAAGCATGATTGAGACCTTCAAGGAATTCAAGGAGACAAAGAACATTGACCGTACAACGCTGGTGAGTGTGCTTGAAGAAAGTTTCCGTAACGTTATTGCCAAACTGTTTGGCAGCGACGCTAACTTCGACGTGATTGTAAACCCCGACAAGGGCGATTTCGAGATTCATCGCAACCGTATTGTGGTGGCTGACGATGCAGTGGAGGATGAAAATAAGGAAATCACCCTCACCGAGGCACGGCAGATTGAGCCTGACTATGAGATTGGTGAGGAAGTGAGTGAGCCTGTGGAGTTTGCAAAGTTTGGCCGCCGCGCCATCTTGACACTGCGCCAGACACTGCAGTCAAAGATTCTGGAGCTGGAGCACGATTCCCTGTATAACAAGTACAAGGATAAAGTGGGGCAGATTGTCAGTGGTGAAGTGTACCAGATTTGGAAACGCGAAGTGCTCGTAATTGATGACGAGGGCAACGAATTGCACTTGCCAAAGACAGAGCAGATACCTGGCGACACCTACCGTAAGGGCGAGACTGTGCGCGGAGTGGTGCTGCGTGTGGACAATGAGAACAACAACCCGCGCATTACATTGAGCCGCACAAGCCCAATGTTCCTTGAGCGCCTGCTTGAGGCTGAGGTGCCTGAAATCAACGACGGTCTTATCACCATCCGCCGTGTGGCGCGCATTCCTGGCGAGCGTGCCAAAGTGGCAGTTGAGAGCTACGACGACCGTATTGACCCGGTTGGAGCCTGCGTCGGCGTGAAGGGAAGCCGTGTTCACGGCATTGTACACGAACTGTGTAACGAGAACATTGATGTGGTAAACTACTCAAACAACATTCAACTGTTCATAACCCGCGCTCTCAGTCCAGCCAAGATTGAAAGCATAACGCTCGATGAGGAAAAGCACAAGGCTGAGGTGTTTCTCCAGCCTGAGGAAGTATCGCTTGCCATTGGTCGCAGCGGTATGAACATCAAGCTTGCCTCAATGCTTACTGAATATACTATTGATGTGTTCCGCATGACCGCTAACGAGGATGGCGAGGACATTTATCTCGACGAATTCTCAGATGAAATAGACCAGTGGATTATCGACGCCATCAAGAGCATCGGACTCGACACAGCAAAGAGTGTGCTCAACGCACCACGCACCATGCTGCTCGAAAAGGCTGACCTTGAAGAGGAAACCGTCGACCATGTGCTGGACGTGCTGAGGGCTGAGTTTGAAAATTAAAATGATTATAGGGTTTTACCCACCAAAAATTAATATATGGGTGTTAGATTAAATAAAGTATTAACAGAATTAAATATAGGATTTCAGACAGCAGCTGATTTCCTGAAAAATAAGACAGGTTTGGGAGAAATCAGAGATGATTTCTCACCAAACTCCAAGATTACCGATGAGCAGTATGAAGCTCTTGTCGGTCAGTTTAAAGGTGACAAATTTGTCAAGAAGGAGGCAGAGAAGATATTTGCAAAGAAGACAAAAAACGACAAGAAAGCCACAACAAAGGCAGAGACACTGCTGGAAGACCGCCAGCAATACAAGCCGTTAGGCAAAATTGACCTTGACGCAATTGGCAAAAAAACTCATACCTCTGCCGTTGACAAGCCCGTGGAAGAGAAGAAGGTGGATAAGCCCAAGAATGAGCCCAAACCTGAACAGTCGAACACAGCAGCACAGAAACCGCAAAATTCAAAACCTGCACAGGAGCAGGCAAAAAAGCCGCAGGAACAGGCAGCTAAACCCGCTGCTGCCCAGCAGCATGCCGACAAGAGTCAGCAGCCCAAGGAAAAGAAGCATGGCGACAAGCATAAGGTTGAGATTGTGGCTAAGGACGACAGCGGTGTATATGCCCTGAAGAGCGAGACCGAGCGCAGTCCGAAGCTGAATGTTCTCGGCAAGATAGACCTTGACGCAATTAACCAGAGCACGCGTCCTAAGAAAAAGAGCAAGGAGGAGCGTCGCAAGGAGCGTGAGGAAAAGGCTCAGGGCGAGCGTCGCCGCCGTCAGCGCGTAAACGGTGAGCGCGTAGACATTGAGGCTGCCTCAAAGCAGAATGGCAACGGCAATTCCGGCAACGGTAAGAAAAAGAACGGCAAGGGCGGTCAGGACAATAATGCCAACAACCAGCGCAACAACAATAACAATCAGGCTGCTGCCCAACAGAGTGGAGGCAAGAAAAAGAAGAATAAGAACAAGCAGCCCCAGAAGCCTGTTGAGGTGAGCGAGGAGGATGTTGCACGTCAGGTAAAGGAGACGCTTGCACGTCTTACCAACAAGACCAACGTCAACAAGAAGGGTGCTAAATACCGTAAGGAGAAGCGCGAGGCAGCCGCCGATCGTATGAACGAAGAGCGTCTGGAGCAGGCAGCAGAGAGCAAGGTACTGAAACTCACCGAGTTTGTTACCGTTAGCGAGCTTGCCACCATGATGAACGTGCCTGTAAACAAGGTCATCGGTACACTTATGTCGATAGGTGTGATGGTGAGCATCAACCAGCGCCTCGACGCCGAGACCATAAACATGGTTGCCGAGGAGTTTGGCTTCAGCACCGAATATGTGAGCGCCGAGGTGAGCGCCGCCGTAAGCGAGGAGGAGGACGATGAGAACGACCTCGTGTCACGTGCTCCGGTGGTCACAGTGATGGGTCACGTAGACCACGGTAAGACATCGCTGCTCGACTATATCCGCAACACCAACGTCATTGCCGGTGAGGCTGGCGGTATCACACAGCACATCGGAGCCTACAATGTGGGACTGAAGGACGGCCGCCGCATCTGTTTCCTCGATACTCCAGGTCACGAGGCGTTCACCGCCATGCGTGCCCGCGGTACTCAGGTCACCGATATTGCCATCATCATCATCGCAGCCGACGACAGCGTGATGCCCACCACCAAGGAGGCTATCGCCCACGCACAGGCTGCCAACGTGCCAATGGTGTTCGCTATCAACAAGATAGACAAGCCGGGAGCCAATCCCGATAAGATACGTGAGGACTTGGCACAGATGAACCTGCTCGTAGAGGAATGGGGCGGTAAGTACCAGTGTCAGGAGATAAGCGCCAAGAAGGGTATCGGCGTTGAGGACCTTATGGAAAAGGTTCTTCTTGAGGCTGAGATGCTCGACCTGAAGGCAAACCCCAACCGCAAGGCTACGGGAAGCATCATCGAGAGCCAGCTCGACAAGGGCCGCGGCTATGTGTCTACAGTGCTTGTGAGCAACGGTACCCTGAAGGTGGGCGACATTGTGCTCGCCGGAACATCATGGGGACGCATCAAGGCCATGTTCAACGAGCGCAACCAGCGCATCACTCAGGCAGGACCAGCCGAGCCTGCAAGCATCCTCGGTCTCAACGGAGCGCCTACTGCTGGCGACTCATTCCATGTGATGGAGAGCGACCAGGAGGCAAAGGAGATTGCCAACAAGCGTGAGCAGCTGCAGCGCGAGCAGGGTCTCCGCACGCAGCAGCGTATGGGTCTTGCCGACCTTGCCCGCCGCATAGCCAAGGGTGTCAAGGAGCTCAACATCATTGTCAAGGGTGATACCGACGGTTCTATCGAGGCACTCAGCGACTCGTTCATCAAGCTCTCTACCGAGAAGGTTCAGGTGAATGTTATACAGAAGTCTGTGGGACAGATTTCGGAGAACGATGTTACTTTGGCAAGCGTTTCCGATGCTATCATCGTGGCATTCCAGGTACGTCCGTCGGCAGCAGCGCGCAAGCTGGCTGAGCAGGAAGGTGTGGAAATCAACACCTACTCAGTGATTTACGATGCCATCGACGATGTTACCCACGCCATGGAGGGTATGCTCGACAAGATTAAGAAAGAGGTTGTCACCGGTCAGGTTGAGGTTCGCGAGGTTTACCGCATCTCCAAGGTCGGCACCGTCGCGGGTGCTATGGTTACCGAGGGTAAGGTACACCGCTCAGACAAGGCGCGCCTTGTACGCGACGGCATCGTAATCCACACTGGCGACATCAATGCCCTGAAGCGTTACAAGGACGACGTTAAGGAAGTGCCTACCAATATGGAATGCGGTATCTCGCTTGTTAATTACAACGACATACAGCAGGGCGATATAATCGAGACATTCACTGTAATAGAGATAGAACAGAAACTGTAGTGTTTTATTATAAGGAGATAAAGGGAGTAATCCCTTTAACTCCTTTAGTTGAGCATTTGCGAAACATAAATGAAAAATGAATATGTAAAAAAGGTGGCGGAGCAGAAGTATGAATTCGGCTTCACCACCAATGTTCATACTGAAATAATTGAGCGCGGGCTTAACGAGGATGTGGTGAGACTCATATCCCGGAAAAAGAATGAGCCCGAATGGATGCTGGAGTTCCGCCTGAAGGCGTTCCGCCACTGGCTCACGATGAAGCAGCCCACATGGGGACATGTGCCGCGCCTGCCGCAAATAGACTATCGGGCAATATCCTACTATGCCGACCCTATGGCAAAGAAAAACAAGGACAACGGCAAGAAGGAGATTGACCCGGAGCTGATGAAGACCTTCGACAAGCTGGGCATTCCGCTTGAGGAGCGTCTTGCGCTGAGCGGCACGGCGGTGGATGCCATCATGGACTCGGTGAGCGTGAAGACCACATTC
>JAGAPI010000032.1 GCA_017623335.1 Prevotella sp. | reverse complement strand
TCTCCTCTGGTGTTTCCATGATTTTGTTTTGCTCCAGCATACGGTAGAGTGGGGTGCCTTCCTCGTACATCAGGCAGTAGGCGGAGATGTGTGGCACGTCGAGAAGCAAAGCTTTGTCGATGTCACGCTTGAAGTCGTCGATGGTCTCCTCGGGAAATCCGTACATAAGGTCGATGGAAATGTTGCTGAACCCTGCACGTTTCAGATTCCCCACTGCCTGTGCGATTTGTGCCGAACTGTGGCGGCGGTGCAGGAATGCCAGCCGATTGTCGTCGAAGGTCTGTGCTCCCATGCTTACACGGTTGATTGGCAACTGTGCAAGTTCATTGGCATATTGGGCGGTGATGTCGTCGGGATTACATTCAATTGTTATTTCCTTTGTCGATGGATCAATGTCGTCGGCAACTGTGGCGAAGAGTTGGCGCAAATGCTCTGTTGAGAGTGTGCTCGGAGTGCCGCCACCTATATATATAGTGTCCCACGATGCTCTTTGGGGCAGAATCTCATGCTTTCGCATTTCGTATTCTCTGCATAGTGCGCCGACATAGCGGTCGTGCATTCCACTGTTTACTGTAGAAAAGAAATCGCAGTAGATGCAACGACTCTCACAAAATGGTATATGAATGTATAATCCAGCCATTATTTAGTTGTTTTTTATGCAAAAGTACTAATAAAGTTTAAGATTTGAAAGTTTTTGCCCATAAAATATTGCGTAATTGGAAAAATATGTCTAAATTAGTAGCCGAAAATAATTTTTTACGAATAATTTTATACAATATAACCTAAAAAAAACTATAAGGATTATGAGAGTATACCAAACCAACGAGATCAAAAACATTGCGCTGCTTGGCAGTGCGGGTAGCGGCAAGACAACCCTTGCCGAGTCTATGCTTTACGAAGCAGGTATTATCAAGCGTCGCGGTACGGTGGAGGGAAAGAACACTGTGAGCGACTATTTCCCAGTGGAACAAGAATACGGCTACTCTGTGTTCTCAACAGTATTTCATACTGAATGGAACAACAAGAAACTGAACATCATCGACTGTCCTGGAAGTGACGACTTTGTAGGCGGTGCAATTACTGCCCTGCACGTTACCGACCAGGCAGTTATTCTTATAAACGGGCAGTATGGTCCAGAGGTAGGCACGCAAAACAACTTCCGCTATACTGAGAAACTGAAGAAACCGGTGATTTTCCTTGTAAACCAGCTTGACAGTGACAAATGCGACTTCGACAACATCATTTCCAACATGCAGGAGATTTATGGTCCGAAGTGCGTGCAGATTCAGTATCCTATACAGACAGGTCCCGGATTCAACTCACTCATCGATGTGCTCCTCATGAAGAAATATTCGTGGAAACCCGAGGGTGGTGCTCCAATCATCGAGGAAATTCCAGAGGAGGAGATGGAGAAGGCGCACGAGTTGCATAAGATTCTGGTTGAGGCAGCGGCAGAGAACGATGAGACTCTCATGGAGAAGTTCTTCGAGGAGGAGTCGCTCACTGAGGACGAGCTGCGTGAAGGCATCCGCAAGGGATTGGTGACACGCTCTATTTTCCCTGTGTTCTGTGTATGTGCAGGCAAGGATATGGGTGTACGCCGCCTGATGGAGTTCTTGGGTAATGTTGTTCCGTTTGTAAGCGAGATGCCTAAGATGCACAACACCCGCGGCGAGGAGATTACTCCCGACAGCAACGGTCCCGTGTCACTCTATTTCTTCAAGACCGGCGTTGAGCCACACATCGGTGAGGTTTGCTACTTTAAGGTGATGAGCGGCACAGTGAAGGCTGGTGCCGACCTTACCAATGCCGACCGTGGCTCGAAGGAGCGCATCACTCAGATCTTCGCTTGTGCCGGTGCCAACCGTATTCCTGTTGACGAGCTTTGTGCTGGTGATATCGGCTGTGCCGTGAAGCTGAAGGATGTCAAGACAGGCAATGCCCTCAACGGCAAGGATTGCGACAGCAAATACGATTTTGTGAAATATCCTAACCCTAAATACTCCCGTGCCATCAAGGCTGTGAATGAGGGAGAGACCGAGAAACTCATGGCTGCTCTTACCAAGATGCGTCAGGAAGACCCGACATGGGTTGTGGAGCAGAGCAAGGAGTTGCGTCAGGTTATTGTTCACGGTCAGGGTGAGTTCCACCTGCGCACACTGAAGTGGCGTCTGGAGAACAACGAGAAGATTCAGACCGTCTACGAGGCGCCGAAGATTCCTTATCGCGAGACCATCACAAAGGCTGCACGTGCCGACTATCGGCACACGAAGCAGTCGGGTGGTGCCGGTCAGTTTGGTGAGGTTCATATCGTTATCGAGCCTTACTATGAGGGTATGCCCGAGCCT
>JAGAPI010000178.1 GCA_017623335.1 Prevotella sp. | reverse complement strand
TAAACTGAAGGGTCGGCCTCACCAGCCTCCATTTTCAGATAATGGTCGAGAGTGATGTTACACAGTTCCGCCACTTCCTCGGCAGGGATGTCGAGAACTTCGCGAAGTCCTTTCAACCGCTCTCCTATCTGTTTGATATGTTCGTTCATAACAGTAATGCTTTTATACTTTTATAATTTTGGGGCTCGCCCCCTCATTTTGGCTGTAAAATTACAAATATTCTTCAAAACATTACTTTTTTTCATCGAACTTTTACACCTTTTAATCTTTAATTAACATAATCCTGCACACACAAAGGCTTGTGTGTGCAGGAAACATATCTCAGAAAAGAATATTAAGATACTTTCTGATTTATCTTAAGATACTTTGTCATTTATCTTAAGATACTTTGCCATTTAAGTTAACTTACTTGTTGATGTCAGTATTACTGCCATTGAGTGCTCTGAACATTACAAAACTTTTTTGTACAGCTCACGTATATCATCAATTGTCACATCACGCGGATTACCAGGTGTGCAGACATCTGCTATAGCCTGTTGTGCCAAAGCCTCAATATCGCTTTCCTTAATACCAAGTTCACTGAGGTGCTGAGGTATTCCGACACGCACGGCAAGCGCCTTCACGGCATCACATGCAGCCTGAGCAGCCTCCTTGTCGGTCATACCAGTGGTGTCGACACCCATCGTGCGGGCAATCACTCCATATTTCTCTATACAGCAAGGCATGTTCCACTCCATAATTGTGGGCAGCAACAGGGCGTTTGCCACTCCGTGGGGAACATCGAACAGACTGCCCATAGGATGCGCCATACCGTGAACAAGACCAAGACCTACATTCGAGAATGCCTGAGCAGCGATATACTGTGCAAGTGCCATTCCCTCACGGCCAACAGGGTTGGTGGGTTCCTCAACAGCTGTTGGCAGATGCTCGGCTATCATCTTTATTGCCTGCAGCTCATACATATCGCTCATCACCCATGCCCCACGTGTGATATATCCCTCAATGGCATGAGTAAGTGCATCCATACCTGTGGCTGCGGTAAGGCTCTTTGGCAGCGAATACATCAGTTCGGGGTCGACGATTGCCACTGCAGGAATGTCGTTAGGGTCAACACACACCATCTTAGCCTGACGCTCCTCATCGATAATAACATAGTTGATTGTCACCTCTGCACCTGTTCCCGCCGTTGTGGGCAGAGCAACAATGGGCACACTCTTGTGTTTTGTAGGAGCCACACCTTCAAGGCTCACCACATCCGAGAACTCAGGGTTGTTGGTAACAATGCCTATGCCCTTTGCCGTATCCATAGCCGAGCCTCCTCCAATGGCTATGATACAATCAGCCTCAGAAGTCTTGAAAGCCTCAACGCCCTGCTTCACATTAGTCACCGTTGGATTAGGCTTTACCTCGCTGTATATCTCGTATGGGAAGCCTGCCTCATCAAGAACATCGGTCACCATCCTGGCTGTGCCCACCTTAATGAGTCCCTTATCTGTTACCACGAGAGCCTTTTTCAGCCCCATTCGTCCAATCACCTCCGGCAGTTGCTTGCGTGCCCCTGCGCCGAAATACGAAACTTCGTTAAGAATAAATCTGTTTACCATTGTCTATTTTAGTATATTAGTTAATATGTTTTGCCGAGATACAGTTTATCGTCTGCAAAGATAATTATTATTTTCTAAACCGCAAAATATTTTTCATAAATTCCTTGGAGAGCTCATAAATATTGCGATTGTAAAGGCAATGACAGCCGAGGGACTTTCTGTTGAAATGATAGCTAAATATACACGGCTAAGCATTGATAAAGTCATAAGAGTAACCTCATATGCAGGATTAACATAACTTATTCAGTCATAGAAATAAACATGTCTCACCGTCCGCCCAAGGCTGGACGGTAAAATCTTTTAGGTTTAAACGTATAAACAGATATGATTATGTTTATGCGAGCTTAACTGTTCTCAACAAATATCTTAGTAATTATTCCCTGTGGAGAGCAATAATAAACCCGTGGAATAACCGACGAGGCAAAGAGACTGTATATTCTGCGGTCGGTCTGTGCCGAATAAGGTATCTGCAGGCTGTTATCATGCCAGTATGCCGCCACACTCTCCTCCCCTTCCTCACGGCTTATAGCCACCATGCAGAAGCCAGCCTCATCACGATGCCGCAAATAATAGTCATTCAGCTTAGGAAGCTCCCTTCGGCAGTCCTCACATGAGGTGTTGAAAAATACAATGACTGTCTCACCGTCAATATCTGCTGTGGAAAATGTTGAGCGCTCTCCGTTATCTATCACATCAACGGTGAACAGCGGCACTTTGTCGCCAACCCTCACCCTTTCCTCAACATCTCCTTCATCAATCGCACTGCAACCACAAAACAGCATGGTCATCAGACATTTCAATAATATGAAATGTCCGTGCCATGCCTGTCTGCCGTTTCTATTTCTCATGAACAATCAAACTTTCATTTCACCATTATCTTTACTGTATTCTTCCCTGCATCACCTTCAACCTCAATTATATATACTCCCTGATGCAGAGTAAATGTTGCAGACATTCCGCAGTCTGCAAGACTAAGCTGATTTGCGCCATTAAGTGTCGTAACAACCACTCTCCTGATATTTTTCGCAGTCGTTACCGTCACCTGCCCGTCACGCACACTTACCATAATGCCCTGCGCCACACTTTCACCTATATTCATGCTGCTGCGCGTTGTCAGATAATAGCGTCCATAATCATTGGGTTGTACACTTATCGGCTCACCATCATGTATTTCTGCACACATGCCATTGGCAGTATCATATACGTAAAGTTTCTGCGTAATCAGATCCGTGCCAGTTATGGTGACATCCACAGCATCATTGCCTGCACACGTTACGCCAAACGGTACTATATCTATATTTGGCAGAGAGTTGACTGACACAGCTTTTGTGCCCGCCACGGTGTAGACAGTCGGAGCATCGCTGAAGTTTGAGTCGAAGAATGTCTCCACGTCCTCACCGACATCATAGCCATTGCAGGATCCGTCAACATGCGCAACAACTGCTGTTGACTGTCCCTTACTGTTGATCGCCATCATTCTTACTCCTGCAGCTGCCGTTTCCGTCTCTGGAGATGTATTGCCGTCAATCATCATATCCGATGTAAACGTTATCTCATCTGTTTCAACTACGTCATCTCTCAGTTTCACAAAGAATGCCTGCATAGGACGTATCGTGCCACTTCCACCATGAGCTCTCAACTCTGTAGAAGTACCGTCATCACTAACTTCATAAGTCCAGAAAGCATTCCCGTCTATCATGCTGCTGTTTTGTTCTAAGAACTTTGACATTCTAACAGATGACATATATGGATTACCAATAAGGGCATAACCGTTGTTCACCTGAATAAGGTCTATTCCGGTAGAGAGGACGGCATTGTCACTGCAGTCAGTCTTCAGATGTCCATGTACATTGGGACATTTCTCTATTCCCATGGAGGGGAATCCTCCTTCATCATCCCACTTGCTGTCATTCCACGAGAAGAAATCATATTGCGTCAGATCTTCCTTAGGCAGACGGAGCAACGCATTTTCAGCTTGCTTCTCCTTATGAGCACGTATGGAGAAGCCCATCAAGGTCGTATCTCTCACGGCCAAGTCATTATATACGTGGCTCCACTGTGCCATAGTCTCCTCCACCACACCATCGTATGGCAGATTTGCACTATATGTCTCATTCAAGACATCATTTCCAACAAACTCAATTTTTTTAGTATATACCTTAGCTCCCTCCTGTTTCCATGAGCGCTGGTAGACAGGATATTTTGTGCGGCTATAACTACTGAGCTCATTGTTAAACATTATCGGTTTGAAGGCCTCGGTCTCCTGCCGTCCATTGGATTTAGGCACATACATATCTCCGGAATAAACCGACATCAGCGGTGAGGACATCAGGTACCATGCGGCAGGAACAAGCTCCTTCTCCACCCATGCCTTCTCATACATCAAGTGCTGCTGGTTCACAAGCTCAGCTTCTGGCTTGAAGTAAATCTCCTTACAGCAGTTGCCGTAGAACTTCTCGCAGTCATATATACTGCTGTTCCCATTCTTCGCATGATTTTCGTCCATACATACAGTTTCTGTTCTCACCATTATGTCATACTGTATTTTCTCTGTGGCTCCGCTCTCCACATTATTATATATACCGTCAATTCCTTTGGTCAGTGCGGCAAGCACCGGCGCACGGTTGTGAGTAGGCATAGTGACGTATGTAAACTTCATCGGCACGTATGTGTCGGGCCGTCCCAATGTAGCATCATCATTATCTACATACTTACCATTATTAGTACCATCACCCTGTGCAGCAGTTGGAGTATTCTGCCCATCATGCTTATATAGTTCCTCACACTTTGAGCGTGTCCAGTTGGCATCGTTGTTCCAGCTTGTATTTGTATCTCCAGCTTTCCCAGTCCATGTCACAAACTCAGGCACCACCTTTAGAATAAACTCCACATTGCCTGTACATGCACCCTCGCCTGCATCCTTTTTCTTCACTTGAAAGAACATCCTGTAGGCAAAGCCCTCTCGGAAATCCGGCTGAGTCACGCCTTCACCATGGAAGTTCAGCGACACATACATCTTCTCTGCGCTCACTTCCTCATCAGCAGCAAAAGTAGCCACCTTATTGTTATTGCCACTTATCGTCGGGTCGGTAGTGCCTTCCTTCAGCAATTCAAGATTGCCAACAATTACAAGCGCACCTGTATTATCATCTCCACTGCCTATATTAAAGTTATTCACCGGAACATGCAGCAAATAACCGTCTTTCTTCTGCATATTTAGCAGCTGCTCCCTGCCTACACGAACCACACGAACATAATCCTCAGGATATGCAACATCCTCAAAGCCAAGCTGCATTGTAGGACCATCGCCTGTGGCATTAACATCGAATGTGAACTCAAGCGGTGAGCAGATTTCCACTTTAATAGGATTGTTATCCTTATCTTTCACAATTTCACCATTCGCATCATGCATAGTCACCATCTGCTCCACAGGTAATGCCGAGATTGGCAAAGTCGTCTGATCTGCTTTTACTGTGATCGATGTCTCCAGCTTAGTGCTATACTGAAGAATAAGTTTTCCTTCATTAATTGCATTATTAATCACATCATAATATCCCTCACAGCCAGACTTAGTAGTTTCACCTTCCTTAAACGCGGCCTCATCCAATGTGATTGCAGACTTATAAATCCAGTCATTATATTCTGTTTCACCAGTGATGTTTCTGCCACGGTAGTATTTCAAAGCCTCTTCCAAATGGACTTCCCTTTCCGTGCCACCATCATTTATCTTTATACAATAATCGCTATACTCCTTCAAAGAGCCCATAAAGAAGTCAAAATGAACATCTTTATACGACTTGAAGCCTGTCACCTCAGAATCATCAGGTATATTCACCTCTGCCTTCAGGTCAACATTCACATTGTTGCCTCCGCCACAAGCGCCAATAGCAGTCTGTGCATTACCATCCTTATCAGTCAAGAGAAGGTGCATCTTTCTTGGCACAAATATTGGGCTGAATATAGTACAAGGATCATTAGGATTTCCCCATTCAATATCGGTATCTACAGCAGGTTGTCCCAACTGATATACTGAGAAGTAATACTGCTGACCTTGTTTCAGATTCAACTTATCATTTATTAATGAGAAAGCAACATTGCCATACTCATCAAAAAAATAGCCGTTCTTTTCCGTAAATGAATCTATATTTTGCAGAGTTGTAGCATCGTACGAAAGCGGTACTTCTATTGTTCCGTAGGTAAGACTCCCATCCTCGCCATATATCTTGCTCTCATTTGTCAGTGGTTTACCATCCTCGTCACATATGCGCCAATAAATCTTCTCTCTCTTATACGTATCCAATGCATCCGCAGAAAGATAGGCATTAATATGCACATTTTCCTCACTACAAGATGCGGAAACCTGCTTCACTTTCACCTTTGCATTGCTCGTAAAGAACATTATCTGGTCAACACAATAGTCAGCACCTTGGGTGTTATCCGCATAGTTGTCAACATGTACCTCATAACTGTCCACACCTGTCAAATCCACATTCGACGGTACAGCTATTCTACCATATACCTGATACCATAATCCCTTCTTGGCTTCTCCTGTTGCCGAAACATCTCTTAGATTACAAGAAAGGAAAGATGCCACGTGTATCTTTTCACCACCCCTTATTGCATACAAGGCTGTGAGCAAGCGAGGAGCAGTTTGTTTGCCATCTGTCATATCTGATATAACTGCCGTATAACAAAGTTCCGAGCCTACACACAACTTTGCATTGTCAAACCTTAATTTTGCTATTGTTCGCGATTCATCAGAGGCATCCACATAAAGGAATCCACCATACTTATTTTCTCCTCCAAACCTGTAAGTGAAATCCTGCAATTCGGCACTATCCCACCATTTATAGTCATTATAACCATTTCCTTTTACAACATTCATTGTCTTCAGAATTATATAATCACCGTGTATTGGTGACAATTTCATATAATTTTTATTTGTGTGGTACTCTGCTAACTGCGGATAACAGAAACCATATTCAGCTTCGTCCCATGCCAGTGGCGTTGTCGTATGATTATTGTCAAATGTTGGATCTTCCGTTGATAAAGGTTCGAATTGCTCATCAAAAGTCAACTGAGCCTGTAATGTCATATTGGCTTCCAAATATGCTTTTGTACGCTGCAATGGAATATTCCCGCTATGATAAGCGGGAGCCTGAATAAAATTCATCTCATAATGTATTGCAGGATACTTTATTGTCCCAGTTTCATCCTCCAATATTCCGACAAGATGGAAACGCATACCAGCATCAGCTGTAACAGTTTTTTTCCTCGTGCCGTCTGACACTAAAGTAAAAATTCCACCTATCGAGACAACAGTATGAGTCTGAATTCGATTTTTTCCAGCACTGATAGCGTTATCCCTTTTCCATAGTCCGTCACCATCCTCAAGGTACACTTCCCATCCTAATTTATCAGCCTTTACAAAAGTGGTTTTAGAGTCATCCTTATACATATAATAGTCGGACAAATACGGACAAGACGATCGGACAGAAAAAGCTGTAGAATTATCCTTTACTGACACACAAAAACGTCCATTGTCCTCAGTAAGCTGGAACATCTGTTTCGAGTCATTAGTCTCATATTTTGTTTTTCCATCAACAAGTTTATCCGCAATTACACTTGCATGCCGGATTGTGAAAAGATAGCGTGTGCCGATTGTTGGCTCATGCACCAAAACGATTGGAGATTGTGGATATTCCGTACTTCCAGATATACCATCATAATACTTACTTGCATCACATGCTATGGTCACGACATCATCTTTACCAAATCCAGAAGCATTGAAAGCCGCACCAGCCTCACTACTTTTTAAGCTCTTACTATGGGTCTTATCAACCATAAACAATCCACGGCTCACTTTATCTCCATCATCTGTTACCTCTGTTAGGTCTTTTACATTACTTCCAACTCCTACCAATTTTTCATGACCAAAATCAGTTTTCCAGTCATACCAACGAATATACGCTGAAGGTTCAAGGTCGTTTCCACCACCTTCTCCATTATAATTCTGGAAAGGCATCTTAAACGGATATAAGTCTGAAACGTCTGGGTCAACATACATATCGTATTTCACTGTATATACTCCCTGACGGATGTCTTCTGTGGTTTCAGTATAGCCACCAGTCAAATCAGTACATGCGCCGTTCCAAGCATACTGCATAACATTTTCAGTATTATCACCGATAATATAATCACGTCCAGACGCGCCCTTGCTATGTATAAATACAAATGCCTCCTTGAATGTATATACAACTTTCTTCTTTATTACGGCATCCTTGATTATTTTATCACCATCCTTTTCAGGCTCTTGGTCAGAAAGCATCGCCACAAGCTGATAGTCATAGAACTTACCGGCTGGCAATGTCACCATAACCTTCTTTTGTACTTCAGTCAACTCACTACCTGCATTATATACATATACACCACTCTTTTTATTGTTGATTGTCACGCCATCAGCAACGCTTATAGCCTCATCATTTGCCTCATACTGTGAGCCATCTTTGTTTACAAGATAATAACGTGCATACTTTGCGCCTGTAAGTTCACTACCGAAATCTATAGTTACAGATGTTGAGTTTTCCTTCAGGCCTCTTTCATAAGACACTTCGGTTGCACCTGTCATGTCGCCTTCGAATGGGTCAGGCTCCACACCATTCTCATTGAAATGGAAAATATATTTAGCCTTTGCCGTTGGTATCTCAGCATCACATACTACTGTATAATCTTTATAACTTTCAAAAGTATTTGACGGGCAAGAGATTTTTGGAGCTTGCAAATGCCATTTCTCATTATTCTTCCACGCCGTCTCTAAATTATTATTTTCATAATACCCTGATTTTTCATTAAGAGATAAACACTGTTCTGGTGAATTATAAGTATATGGATACATTCCACCTTCTGCATACAACTTCCATGAATTTTGAAAATCTTGCCTTTCTCCATTTTCATTTAGCACATACCATTTTATGGAATACTTATTTTTCATTTCCTCAATGGTTGTCCCTAACAGTTCCGGCATATCAGATACATCAAAATAGTCTTCACTTTTATCCCACTTTATATATTTATCTATTATTGTTATTGGAACTGTAAAGTTTACAATATATTTTTCCTGCAGTTCAGCAGGTTCTTTTGTCACAATACCATCATCGCTTACCTCCTGAGGAGCATCTTTTGAAAATACAGCCACAAACTGATAGTCATAGAATGTTCCAGGAACTAATGTCAAAGTACCTTTCAAGTCATCAGCAGTAAGAGGCGAGCCTGTATAAACATAAACACCGCGATTGGGTTTATCTTCACAAGTTTTCCCGTTATTACTACTTATAGCTATTGACGTAGCAGCAATATCTTGATTTTCATTGCCTTTAATTAGATAGAAACGAGCATATTTGACATCAGGAAGTGAAGTTAACACCTCAGAAAAGTCAAAAAAATATTTTTCTGCTTTACTATCAATATTTTTATTTTGTTCAATTTGTATACAATCATCCGACAACTTCCCTTCAAAATCATCTACTTCTTTTTCATCCACAACAATTTTTATTATCTTTCCAGCATTACCTTGTATTATAAACGATGCTTTTTCTTTAATTGCAGAGATTATATCCGCTGTTAGTTCAAAATCAAAACTATATATCGCTGAATTAAAAGTTATATAAGAATAATTTTCATAATTATTTATATATCCGCCATTTACATTAAAAATCTCAGATGGAGAAATTCTAAGTTGAAGCCAATTATCATTAGAAACATAAACACGTAATATTGAGCCTATATTATTTTCTGTAAAAGAATTTGCATTTATAACAAGCTCCTGATTAGTTCCTCCTTCAGTACTATAATCATATAATACACGTTCTTTAGCCTCTACACTCCCCACTACCGCCATCATCAGTGCAAACACAAGTGCAGCCCGGCGGACGATGTATGTCGGGCAAGATATGAATTGGAGGACATGTGTAATGGCATGTCCTATTATATTATAACGTCTTGACTTCATCATGTTTATTGACTTTATCATAGTTTTATATCGTTTTTATTTTACAGTTTCTTTTATTACAACAACAATCCCCGGCATGCTGATGCCGGGGAAACATACGCTGATGCTTCTTGTTTATTCACATAAAATTAGAGGAGCACCACAGTATGCCAACCCAGTCTTTATGTGAAATCAACATGTCAAAGAGCGAATCCTGGGCTTTGCAGCCCTATTATGTTATTTGTCGTTTTTTCAGTAATCAATGCGGACGGTGCGAAAGCGCATTACGTTTGGCTGGCGACAGCATTCTGTCGGCCGAAAGCACCATGTTGAAGCGGTAAATCATATATCGCTCGTAAGTGGGTGTATGAAGTTTTACTTTAAACTCATGGTATACACTCTTTTCACCGTCACTGCTTGGCTTGGCAATGTTTCCAAAGATAAAGGGTGAGAAACCATTCCATGTGGTCTGGGTGTCGAGCACAGGAATGTCACCATTCTCTGAACCGTCAACAGTGGAGGGAGTAGTCTCCACGACATAAAAACCACCGGGATTGCCATCCGTGGAAAGCGTACCACCAAATGTGTCGTATGTGAGCCAAGAGTTAGCCCAGTCGGTATTCAGCGTCCAGTATGCGCCATCTGTTCCACCAGCATTATACGGAACAGAACTGTTATCCGACATTTTAGTAACCTTCGGCACAAGATGGAAATGACCGTAGTCATGGAAAATCATCTCATATAGATTTTTGCTTTCATCAAGAGTTCTTACCGATACAGGCAACACGCCTATAGGCGGGAAGTCATACGGGACAAGCTCCAGCTTATAATCATCAAGAGTTATAGGTATTATGCGGTAATCGTTGCGAGCTATGTAATTCCATTTGCCATTGTCGTCCTCATCATCGTTACTGTTGTCAATCACAGCATAACGGTATTCTCCGTTATTCATGGTAAGAGTAAGCTCAAAGAGTTTTTCACTGTTCTTTGGCTCTGCACTCTCGTTTATATAAAAGTCTATTGTTTCTTTAGCGTTATTTGCAATAGTTTTCTCCTCGGTTAAACTAAACTCTGCCGTTGAAGCATCGTTGCTAAGATTAGGCTGAATATCTCCATGATTTGCTTCCATATCATCAGCCCCACTGGTCAGTTTCGGAAGCAGCATAAGATTATTCTTTCCGCTTTCAGGGTTACATGTAATGCCACTGATGCAAATGTTTTTCAGAGTCACATCTGCACCTGTATTGTTTGTAATTTGAAGCTGTATCTTTGCCAGCATGCGGATAACAATAAGGTCTTTTGTTCCATTTTCACTGATTGTTACAGTCTGCTTATTGCTCATTGGAATACCTGTTGAGCCGAAACCATTATCAACACCCGTTTTAAAGTTATTGCCAGCAACAGCCACCGACACATTGTCGACATTGATTGTTCCACTTACCTCCATAGCCTCCACAACAACGCCATCATTTGACGGCTCATCCATTGTGAGTGTTGTTATCCCCAGCAATTCCTTCACCTTAGCCACTGACATATTAGCAAAGGAATAAAGATGATGAGTGCCGTTTGGCAACTCTATGTTTTCAGCCACTACATCTATTTCACGTTCTGCCTCAGCTGAAGGTTTGCATGCAAACACCTTTTCCGCTTTGTTACTTGCATCAGCTATCACCACCACCCAGATGTTCATCATCTCATCATTGGTGGCATTATTATCCTGCCATGTGGCACGGGTACTACTACCTCTGCTATCGGCAGTACCTATCCGCAGTGTCACCTTTGACATTCCGTCATTAGGAGCATCGGGACCATCAGTCACAACATCATCGTTGGACGAGCATGCAGCCAAAAGCATCATTAAGGCAATAAGTGCAACATTGTAGTATATATATCGTATCTTACTCATAGCAGTCATTATTTTTTACATGTATATTGTTTTGTGCGTGAACACATCCCATTTCTTCACCTTTATGTTGAGTGTGATGGAAGATGATCCCGTCACCTCCTTGTTTATCTTCGAGATGTACACCCTGTAGATATTGTTGCGAACAATGCCAAACTCCATGGCATTGGCAGAAGTAGCCTTCTCTGTTGCAACAAGTTCCGCACCAAGCATGGCATGATAGGCAGAGGCAGACGAACCGTTATGACGCAGATAACCATAGTAAATGCGGTGCTGTGGCTCTCCCGTTCCACCTACATAATAATCACCCTCAATGGCAAGCCCCGTAGCGTAATTATACAGCAACGATGCATTCCAAAGAGTGTTTTCGAAAGAATAGGCAATGATAAGGTTGTCACCTTTCTTACCGCTGTCTTCAAAAGAAGCAATACCGCCATTTGATGTCAAAGCGGCGTAAAGGTCTGCAGCACTCCGATAGAAAGGATTAGTATTAATGGCAATAGTCTCTGCCGGTTTTATATCCAGCAACTTATTCTGGAAATAAGTAAGCTCACCACCTCCTCCTTTTCTTATGGTGGCAGGATCCACCACATAATTGCTGCCAGTCTCATCGTCAAGCCAGCTTGGAGTGAAGCCATCCTCGATCTTGTAAGTAAGACGCTTTAAGAGATATTCGCCACCATTGTTTGTATCGTAGTGATTCAGATTGAACGGCATGATGCCAGTCACAACAAAACGGTCGCCAGTGGTGTTATCACCATCATACACCGTATATTCATAACCGGGAGTGGTGTAAGTGCTGTTATCCGCAATTGTCTTATACCCGTTGGAGCCTGCCGCCCAGAAGTCTATGCGTGCGGCAAGGCGCTCTATGCGTATATCCTTATATCTAAAAACTATCTTTTGTGGAACTGTTTTGTCAACATAAGCTTTTGTACGCGAAATCTCGCAGTCTGCTTCTGAAGACATGATAAAGTTGCTGGCGGTGTTTGCCGTTCCTTTATATAGTTCCTCACGCATCACCATGTTGCGCACATCATTTAGCGTTGATGTGCCAGCTGTAATTGTTTCTGTGAGGTCCTTGTTTGCCACAATTATGGCATGATATGTTTTCTCGGGGTCGAATGTAGTCCCAGACACAAGCCGGTCACCTGTGGTATAGACAGCCTCATCAGTCTTGTCAGTATACTGGCTGCCGGGAGTTTCACGGCTTACAAGGGTTGTCTCATAATAATCCACAAAGTCAATAGTTGGATCTTTTGCAGTATTTATGCCTTTATCATCCTGATAAAGAATCACGGTGATACCGCTAACTTCGTTCTCACGCTCCAGTCCCGCCTCACGTCCGTCACCGTTCTCACCTGCGACAGGCTGATTACCAGCACGAGTTGCAGAATGCCCGCTACTCACTGTCACAGACAAGTTTATATATTGCCTCACATCCACAGACGGTTCTTGCGGACACTCCTCACCGTCGCTCATCTGGCAGGCAGTGAGCATCGGTGCGACAGTCAGCAGCAGTATGACCGTCCCCAAAGACGTGATTCTATGTATTATATTTGAATTATGCATCATAAAACGAAGTTCTACAAAGTCAATTATGAATTATGAATTAACTTAAAGTTCCACGTATTGTATTCTCTTTGCCCACGACAGCACATCGATGCACACGCTAAGGTATTGCCAGCGGTCACCACGGAGGAAGAACTCCAGACGGTAGTCGTACTCACGGTCAAGATATTCCTGCGGCTGATAGCTGTATATCTCGTATGCCGTGCGTCCCTCGCTGAGGATATATGGCAGGTTTATCGTAGCGACATTCTCACCCGTTGACTTCTTGCGTATGCAGAGCACCGCATTCTTGTCAACATCGGCGTTATAGGTCAGGCGGTTGAACATCAGGTCGTAGTGAGCCGAGCGCTCCACTCCCGTTGTTCCTCCCGCATCGAAGGTTGTTGTCCACTGTGCGTATGGTCTATATACCAACGAGTCGGTGGGCGTAATCATTTCGTTCTTATAGTCAGCATCTCCGTTGGCATCGAGAATGAACACCTCGTAGTCGTCGTGGTTCACACTCTCGGGCTTGTCAAGCTCTCGCAGCGATATGTTGAGATGCTTTGTGTAGCGTATCAGGCTCACCGTGGCGTATGTAGGCTCACCGCCGGTAAGCGTGAAAGTCTCCTGGGCATTAGTCTGCACACTGCCGTCCCTGCCCAGATGGTAACGGGTGGCTGTTGGCTGTTCGGCAGCCTGTGCCTGTGTCGTAATCAGCGTGTGCCACAGAGTGTCGAGCGGAGCTTCTGCCGACACATCATAGTAAGGTGACTTTGCCGAAGCCTTGCGGTCAAGGCTTATTGTCAGCTTATTGCGGCTGTCGCCTGCGGCAAGCTCAGTGTGGCGGTATTTTGCTCCCGGTGTCTGCAAAGCTGTGTTCCAGTCCTTTTGCAACGCCACAGCCGAGAGGCGGTAGGTGTGACCGGGAGCCAGCTCCTGTTCGGTGAAATGAATGTTGTATCCATATCCCGAGAGCTGGCTTCCGATCACAGTCCGCTGTGCGACAAGCTTGTCAGACTCATCAAACACGTAGAGCGTCACCGCCCCGACATGATCCTTAAACATGTCGGCACGCTGTATGTTGTAGTCATATACAAAGTTGACATACAGCCCAGTCGGGCAGTCGCTCAAGTCTTCCGTCATCATGTCGCAACTGCTCAGTGCAGCCGCCACCATAATCATCTGTAAACTCTTCCGTATGATGTTTCTAACGTTCATTGTCGCAAATTGTTTATATTCTATATATAATTAATGTATTCTTTATCCTTTGTAAGTTCCGGTAAATAATGTCATCAGAAGATCCAGCCCTGAATACGCTTAGCCCAAGAGAGGACATTTATTTTCACCGAGATATACTTACTGTTCACATTATCATCTGGTGTGTCATCGCCACCTTCAGGTGTAACAACGGCTCCAGGTTCAACAGGCGAGCCTATATGACCGAATTTAGTAATTTCAACATCATACCAGTTGTTACGCACCATACCATAACGGCCAAGATAGTTGTTCTCCACGCCTTTAGTGTTAGCAGGGTAAGCTTCTGTCACGCCACCCACTGCAGGCTTTGTTGTTTCCCATGTGTTCCATGGAGCAAGGTCTTCAGTATTGATGTTGCTGGCAAAGTGCATAAAACGTGCCTCATAATACATCACACCCTTCGTATATTTCAACACCTCAACATAATTATTGGCAGTTGCAGCAGCACCTGCAATAGCGTTATTTATTTCGGTTGCATCAAAACCGTCTTTAAGATTTGTTGCCAAACTGTTACTAATCTTTGTATTGCTGCCGTCTATAGTATATTTACCTGTAGACTCATCAATATTCCAATCCCAAGTAAATGACTCTGCAATCAGTTTTACAGGATCTATACCCGACTTTAGATTTTTCTCAATTGCCGCCTTCAAGCCTGCATCTTCAATAAACGCTTTTTGTAAATAAGTTTGAGCATCGTCTAATGTGTACTTTTTATTAGCACCGTTCACTGTATAAAAATCATCTTTACTTGTTGTTTGCACTTTTATAATTGCGCGCGTTGTGTTGCGATAAGTTTGATGTGCCACATCAAAAGTATTTTCATGACAATATTGCGGCGTATTTAAACCTACATAAGAATCTGAGCCTCTCCTCATTTTTGCGGCACTCACATTGTCAGAATACTGCGGGTCAACACACCAATAAGTACGATAATAATCAACCTCTGGCTGTATTGGAGTTGTACCCAGCTTTACGTGACCGGCAAAACGATAGTTTGGAGTTGCGAAAGCCTCTGAAGAATAGCCCATATATTCAGCCTCTCCCATATTTCGCACAAGATAAGAGGTTGACTCCATATTGTCCAAACACCATTCTATACTTTTTGGTTCGATCTCAAGTCCATCAATTTCATTACAAGCATCTTTGCCAATCCTTAAAGTAGCCTTTGCCACAGCGCGCTCCACAAAAATAGAACCTGCAGGATTATTTTTTGCCTCTGCCTCAGTATCCTTAATACAGTCGTCTGCCAACTTGACCAACACGTTAAGGTTTGACTTCGCAGGTGCTGCTGAAGCATTTCCACCTGACACGTTAGACAATACTGCATTTGTCATAAAGAAGTTATCCTTTGCCTGCAATGGAAGTTCAGTAATTGCAGTCTGCAAATCTGAGATTGTTGTCGTACCTGACTCGAGTTTATACTTACCAGTTGCACCCGCTTTATTAGCATCTATTGTCAAATCGCTTAATGTAAATACTTTATTATAGTTAATCAGTACAAGCGCCCACAAATCTTTTGTATAAGTATCATCAACCTGTGCCACCGACTGATAACTTGTTGTAATATTATCATTATCCTCATCTTTAACTATGGGCAAAGTTAAATCATTTGCATAATAGAATGTTGCATCAGCCTCTGACGAGCCATGGAAGAGAAGCAGCATGGCATTATTCACCACGTATTCACCAGGATCACCATCATCATAATTGTCGTTAAGGGCACGTGTAGACGGCGTTGTAGGAAGATTAATGGTTACGGAAATGAATCCCTTACCATCTTTTTCTCCACCATTACCATTGTCCACCACATCATTTGATGAACATGCGGCAAACAGCATTCCCGCAGCCGCAAAAGATAAAAGTTTTAATTTTTTCATAGCTGTTATTTATTTAATGATTTTGTATATTTTGTTATTCACTCACAGATTTATGTGAACCAGTCATCGCTGCTCCTTTATGGTGTTGCGGTTCACACTCACGTCCATGCCCAGCTTCTCGGCACGGGCGAGTGCTGCCTCGGCCTCGTCCCAGCGCTGCAACTGCATGTAGAGCACGGCACGGGCATTCTCTGCCTCGGCACTGTCGCCTGCACGCATGAGCAGAGTCTCAGCCTTGAGGGTATCCTTCTGCCGCAGAGCCACGTTGGCAAGATTGATGATTGCGGCAGTGGAGTCGGGATAGACATTTGCAGCTATCTGCATCACACGGTTGTAGTCGTCGCTGTAAGGCTCAAAGGTATGCGCCACGTTCCACATCTCATAGAGTGAGAGCTGCTGGGGCTTGGTCTTGATAATCTCCGCAGCCTCGGCAGTGGTGAACTCATCTATGCGGAAACGTATCTCGTAATCCGAACGGCGCAATGACGGATAGACGTTCTTCAAGAGATAGCGGTAGTCATCGGGATAGCGCAGCTTTATGCGCCACTCCTTCGGGTCGGGGTCGAGAGTAGAGTCATCGATAATGGCGAGAACGGCAGCCTTGTTGGGCAGTACGTCCTCAGAGAGACCCACCACAGCCTCACGCAGTCCTATCCAGTTCTCAGGTGTAGCCTCAGCCTTGGCAAACACGCTTGAGGGCAATGAATACTGATGGCGCACATAGTCGGTGAGCGACTTGGCACGGTTGGCGGCAAGCATACGGTTATGGTCGTAAGGACTCTCGGGCGACGCCCAGCCGTGAATCTGTATGCGGTCCACATGTATGTGCTTATCTGCCACCATAATGTCGAGCGTATCGGTAATCTTGCGCAACTCGCGGCGATTATCCATATAGTCGGGCTTCATCTCCCAACGGTTCACCACGAAGGTGATGTATGCCGTGCCGTGCAGACTGCGCGGCGCCTTGTAGGTGTCAGGCACCATGTCCACAATATTATATATAGGGTCGGGCGGCATGAGCGTGCCAAGCAGTTCCCGCTGCGAGCGTAGAGTGTCGCCACAGCCGCAAAGGTCGCACTCCACCAACACGTCCGCTCCCTTGTGCCACGGCTGCTGGTCTACGGTCTCAGTATAGGCATAGGTCTGCGGACGGTCGTTGTATCGGCGAAGAGTCTCACAGTTGTCGGCATACAGCGGGTCAATGCCGTCGCGGTCGAACACAATTTTCTGTGTGCGTCCCGTGGCAATGAAAGTCTTCAGACGCTGGGTGTGCTGTCCGTCCTTAGAGCGGATTACTGGCGTGAAGGCACGATAGCGGTTGGAAGCCACGCGCATGGAGTCGAGCACGAAGTTCATAGTGACGATGGTCTTCTGCTGTGTGCGTTCCACCTTGTAGCCGTCCACAATAAGGCGGTTGCCCCCAGCTTTCTCTCCAACAAAGGTTATGGTTTTCTGCGCACCGGTCAAAACAAAGGCGACGGCGGCAAGTAGGGTTGTCAATATATAACGCTTCATAATAGTGTTGAGTGTTAAGTGTTCAATGTTCAGTTATCAGTGTTCTATGTTCAGTGTTGAGTGTTAAGTTATTAGAACAGATACATAAGCGAGAGCGCCAGCTTTGTGGGACCGACATAAATTTTGTGTCCGTCGTCCACCTTATTGCCGCAGGTGCCGCACTTAAATTTGTCATACTCAATATATGCCGCGCCCACACCTATGGCAGCCTCGATGTTCCAATGGCGAGACAACACTTTCTGATAGCCATAGCTGATACCGCCGCCAGCATACCAACCCTCGAAACGATGGTCCTGAAGGTCTTTCCACCATCCAAAGGGCATCTTGATATTGGTGGCGTTGTACTCGCCGCCCAATGCATGAATGCCAATAAAAGAGCCGTTGAAGCGGTGACAGAACCAATAGCGGTATTCAGGATTTACCAGCCAGTGTTTGAGATACTTGCGGTCGTCACCATGACCGAACTTCCATGGATTAAGGCCATAGAACACCTGCATAGAATGTTTCTTGCCAACACCTATTTCCAAACCGACATTTGGAGTAGTGGCTGCGTCGTAGAGCAAATTAGTCTTCAGCGCAACTTGTTGGGCATTTGCCCCCCCATTGCCGAAAAGCAACATCACGGCAAATATAGCCGATAATTGTAGTTTCACATTCATGGTCAAAATTATATTTGTTTATACTGTTAGTTTTGTATTTATTCCCTTTATTTTAAAAGGTTTTTCTGGTCTATATCGTAGTTTATACAGTTTAACAACTGTTATTTGGTTTGCAAAAGTAACAAAAAAATCAGAAACTTCAAAAAATAATTTAAATTTTAACATAAATTACACAAACGCATTGGGGCAACTAAATTATTCCCATCCATTGCAGGATATACGGGGTGAGAATGGCAGTAAGAATACCGTTGAGTGTAAGTCCCAGACTGGCGTATGCCCCACATTTCACGCTGCGCTCCATCACGGCTGAAGTGCCAACGGCATGAGAGGCTGTGCCCATTGACAGTCCTTGTGCTATGGGACTTTTCACATGACCGATGCTGAGCATCTTGAATCCCATAAGGGCTCCGATAAGTCCCACACACACCACCACGGCAGCAGTAAGCGAGGGTATGCCATTGAGACTTGACGTCACCTCCATGGCAATAGGTGTGGTGACAGATTTCGGTGCAAGTGAAATCACCACATCGGGGGTGGCTCCCATATACTTGGCTATCAGGACAACACTGACAATGCCGACAGTGCAGCCCACAAGCTGCGAGATAAGTATTGGCACAAGCTGCTTCTTTATCTGCTCCAGCTGCTGGTAGAGCGGTACACCCAGTGCCACCACGGCTGGCTTGAGCCAAAACTCAATCATCGCCCCACCCTTCTGGTAGGTTTCGTATGGAATATCGGTTACTTCGAGGAAACATATCAGCAGGGCTATGGTTATCAGAATGGGGTTGAGCGCAATAATTGCCGTGCGCTTCTGCAGCAGTTTCGCAAGAAAAAACAGCCCGAAGGTAAGGGCTATAAGAAAATATTGATTACTGAGAAATTCCATTGTTTTTATTTTTATGTGTGTTGTTTCTGTTATTATTTAGACATTAAATATCCGTGTCGTCTTTATCTTTACTCTTTTTCGCTGATGACGGCATGTGACGGCGCACAATCTGATGCACCTGTCCAGTGACCACAAGCACAATGACTGTGCTCACCACAGTAGCGGTAACAATGGGCAACAGCTGTGCCTGAATTATGTCAAAATAAAGCATGAGCGCCACTCCCGGCGGCACAAAGAAAAATCCGAGGTTGGCTATAAGAAAGTCGGTAAGCCCCTTCACCCACTCCAACTTTATCCATCCAAGCTTTAGCAGAAGAGTGAGCAGCAACATTCCGATGATGCTCGACGGCAGCCGTAAACCTGTGAGCCAAACGATAAGCTCGCCCACAGCCATGCAGCCGAATAAAATACTACATTGCCTAATCATACTATATATAATATAATGTGTCGTTATCCTGTCTTTACTTCATTATCCATTTGCCGTCCCTTGATACCATCGGCACGCAAATCTCCTCTTTTGTGCTGTCGGCAAACTGTATGTTTAGCAGAGCATAGACCACCTTCTGTATAGTGTCGGCAGTGGCATTGCTCACATCCACCGAAGCTATGCCGCCATGCGCCTCTTTTTGCTGCGCCAAAAACATCTTGATATTGGCACGCTGCTCGTTCTTAAAACCTTCGGGCATGCTGTCATAGCCAAGGGTGCCCTCAAGATAGTGCTCTATATCGCCCTGCTGCAGATGCTGGTAATAGCCTTTTGCCGCAAGCGCTGCCAACTGTTCGGGAGTGGGACCCTGAGCACGTTTGCAGCCTGCCGCGGCAAAGACTATTGCGGCAAGGAATGCCGTCTTTATTAATAAACACATTATTTCTGCCTAATAAACACATTTATCGGGCAGCCCGTGAGCGTCCAGTTCTCGCGTATCTTGTTTTCGAGGAAACGCCTGTAAGGCTCCTTTACGTACTGTGGCAGATTGGCGTAGAACACAAACGAGGGTATTTGTGTGTTTGGCAACTGCGAACAGTATTTAATCTTGATGAACTTGCCCTTTACCGATGGTGGTGGATAAGCCTCCACGAGCGGCAGCATAGTCTCGTTGAGCCTGGTGGTTCCAATCTTTATCGTGCGGTTGAGATACACCTGCTTGGCAGTCTCAAGCACCTTGAATATGCGCTGCTTGGTGAGCGCAGATGCAAAGATGATGGGGAAATCCACAAACGGAGCCATGCGGCTGCGTATGGCATTCTCGAAAGTCTTTATTGCCTCCTGGGTCTTATTCTCCACAAGGTCCCATTTGTTTACAACCACCACCAGCGACTTGTTGTTCTTCTGTATCAGCTGGAAGATGTTCATGTCCTGAGCCTCAATGCCTCGTGTGGCATCAATCATAAGGATGCACACGTCGGAGTTTTCGATGGCACGGATAGAGCGCATCACACTGTAGAACTCCAGATTCTCGCTCACCTTGTTCTTGCGGCGTATGCCGGCAGTGTCAACGAGATAGAAATCAAATCCAAACTTGTCGTACTTGGTGTATATACTGTCACGGGTGGTTCCGGCAATCTCGGTCACAATGTTGCGGTCCTCGCCGATAAAAGCATTGATGATGCTGCTCTTGCCTGCATTAGGACGGCCGACCACGGCAAAACGCGGTGTGCCGTCTTCAACGTCTTCCTGCTCCACGGCATCAAGTTTCGACAGTACAACGTCAAGCAAATCACCTGTGCCGCTACCAGTGGCAGCGCTCACGCAGAACGGCTCACCCAATCCCAGTTTATAGAACTCGGCGGCATAATACTGCTGTTCATTGTTGTCGGTCTTGTTTGCCACGAGAATCACCGGCAGTTTGGTGCGGCGCAGAATCTGTGCCACATCCGAGTCAAGGTCGGTCACTCCATTCATCACGTCCACAAGAAACAGCACAAGGTCTGCCTCCTCTGTGGCAATGATTACCTGCTTGCGTATCTCTTCCTCAAATATATCGTCGGAGTTCACCACCCATCCGCCGGTGTCAACCACCGAGAACTCCTTGCCGTTCCACTCACACTTGCCATACTGGCGGTCACGTGTGGTGCCAGCCTCATCGCTCACAATGGCGTGGCGAGTCTTGGTCAGTCGGTTAAAAAGTGTGGATTTGCCAACATTGGGGCGTCCCACTATAGCTACTAAATTTCCCATTTTCTCTTAAATTTCTTTATTTACTGGGGCTAATAGGCCCAATAGAGCTTATAAGGCTAATAGCTCCCTGTTACACATCGTTATACCCGAAACTGTCGAGCTCTTTCTTCGAGCTGCGCCAGTCCTTATCCACTTTCACGAACACCTCAAGGAAAATGCTCTTGCCGAAGAACTTCTCCAGTGCCTTGCGGCTCTCGGTGCTAACTTTTTTGAGCGCATAGCCCTGGTGACCTATGATTATTCCCTTTTGCGACTCACGCTCCACGAATATCACCGCATTGATGTGTATGTGGCGGTCGTCTTCCTTAAAACGGTCAACCTTCACCTCCACGGCATAAGGAATTTCCTTGTCGTAATAGAGCAGTATCTTCTCGCGGATTATCTCGCTCACAAAGAATCTTGCCGGCTTGTCGGTCAGCTGTTCCTTGTCGAAGTATGGCGGACTGTCGGGCAGCAGTTCCTTGATGCGCTTCAGCAGAATGTCGGTGCCAAACTTGTTCTTTGCCGAGATTGGGAGAATCTCTGCGTTGGGCAACAGCGAGTGCCACTTTGTGACAATATCGCCCAGCGTATTCTGGTCGCTCTCATCTATCTTGTTTATCAGCAGCAGCACGGGGATGGTCATCTTCTGCACCTTCTCCAAGAACTCCATGTTCTTCTCGGGGTTCTCCACCACGTCGGTGACATAGAGCAGCACATCGGCATCGGTGAGCGCCGACTCCGAAAATGCCAGCATCGACTCCTGCAGTTTGTAATTTGGTTTCAGCACACCGGGAGTGTCTGAAAATACAATCTGCATCTCGTCGGTGTTTACAATTCCCATTATGCGGTGGCGCGTGGTCTGCGCCTTGAATGTGGCAATGCTTATGCGCTCTCCCACAAGTCGGTTCATAAGTGTCGACTTGCCCACATTGGGATTACCGACTATGTTTACAAAGCCTGCTTTATGCATACAATCTGTATAATTAATGTGTAATTTTAGTGTGCAAAGTTAAGGATATTTTGCCATAGCACAAAATTTACACTATTATTTTTATGTTTTTTTATGCCAGACAGCATTTTTGCCACCAGCATTATCCTTTCCTTTTTCTTATCAGCTCCATTTCGTGTGCCTTGAGCTTTTTCAGCAGGTCGCTGGCAAACACGAAGTCGGTGAGTTTCTCGTTTTCGCTTCCCATCACGTCGGCACTCACTCCCTGCCATTCCTTTGAGCCCTGATAGATGAACACAATGTTCTCGCCGATGCCCATCACCGAGTTCATGTCGTGGGTGTTGATGATGGTGGTTATATTATATTCATGGGTGATGCTGTGGAGCAGTTCGTCGATTACGAGCGAGGTCTTGGGGTCGAGTCCTGAGTTTGGTTCATCGCAGAACAGATATTTGGGATTCAGGGCTATGGCACGGGCAATTGCCACACGCTTCTGCATACCTCCCGAAATCTCGCCGGGATATTTCGCCTCGGCTCCCGTAAGGTTCACACGGTCAAGACAATACTGCGCACGCTTCTCGCGGTCGGTGCGGTTCATGTCTGAGAACATATCGAGCGGGAACATCACATTCTCAAGCACAGTCTGTGAGTCGAACAGTGCGGCGCTCTGGAATATCATTCCCATCTCGCGGCGCAGGAGTATCTTCTCCTTCTTGGTCATCTTCACAAAGTCACGCCCGTCGTAGAGCACATGTCCGCTTGTAGGCTCAAGCAGTCCCACGAGGTTTTTCACCAGCACGGTCTTTCCCGAACCGCTCTGACCGATTATGAGGTTGGTCTTGCCGTCCTCAAACACTGTACTTATATCTTTCAGGACTTCCTTGTCACCGAACGATTTACAAAGGTGCTGTATCTCTATCATGACAACAACTGGGTTAGGAACACATCAGAACAAAGAATAAGGACGCTGCTGCTCACCACTGCGTCGGTGCTCGCCTTGCCCACATTCACCGAGCCTCCCTCAACGGTATAGCCAAAGTAGGACGCCACGCTGGCAATGATATAGGCAAAGAACACGCTCTTGATGATACTCATCCATACAAACCACGTGTTGAACGAGTGCTGCAGTCCAAGCGTAAGGTCCTCGGGCGACAGCACATGCCCAACGTATGCCGTGGCATAGGCTCCGAGGATGCCCGTTGCCGATGAGAATATCACGAGAAACGGCATGATGGTTATCATTCCGAATATCTTGGGCAGAATGAGATAGCAGGCTGAGTTCACTCCCATTATGTCGAGAGTGTCAATCTGCTGCGTCACCCTCATTGTGCCAATCTCAGATGCAATGTTTGAACCCACCTTTCCCGCAAGGATAAGACACATGATGCTCGACGAGAACTCAAGCAGCATTATCTCACGGGTGGTATATCCCGTAACCCACCGCGGCATCCACGGACTCTGGATGTTGAGCTTCATCTGTATGCAAATCACCGCCCCAATGAAGAACGAGATGAGCAGCACTATACCTATGGAGTTGACGCCAAGCTGCGCCATCTCCTTAACGTACTCCTTAAAAAACATACGCATACGCTCCGGACGTGAAAAGGTGCGTCCCATCAGCATGAGATAGCGTCCCAGCGTATCCAACCATCTAAATATCATAACCGTAATTTTGTTATTTAATTTGCAAAGTTACGAATAAGCGAGCACACTGCAAAAGGAAAGAGAATATTTTTATATTTTTTTTGCTTTGCCGAACACTCGGCTGCACAGTTTTCACGGCAGACTATCAGCGATTCAGAACTCTAATTCGGCGATTTAGAATTCCAATTCGGCGATTTTGGCACGCCAATCGCCGATTTACGGCGCGCAATACTGCAAAATAAAAAAAACATTAAAAATGTTCGCTTTCTTTTGCATTGTGCTCGCTTATTCGTAACTTTGCACATTAAATTATACAACAACGCAACAGGATGGGTAAACCCGACTTCACAAAAACACTGACACAGACAGTAAGACAACTGTCGGAACAGAGGACACTGAAAGGATTGTGCCACCACCATCGCGACGGATATCCACTGCCGTCGGGAAAGGTGCTCGAAGAGATTGTAGAACTGGTAAGGGCTATTATCTTCCCTGGATATTTCGGGCATTCGAGCGTCAACACCCGGACCATAGAATATTATATAGGGGTGAACGTGGAAAGGTTGCAAAAACTTCTTACTGACCAGGTGACGGCAGGGCTATGCTTTGCAGGAGAAGACACCGACGGATGTGAGGAAGCCGGCAACAGCGATGACTACGACACAAAGAAACTGGCGGAAACAGCACGCAAGGCACAAAGCATAGCCACGCAGGTGGTGGCTAAGCTGCCCGAGCTGCGCAGGATGCTTGCCACCGACGTGGAGGCAGCCTATCACGGTGACCCTGCCGCCAAGAACTACGGCGAGATAATATCGTGCTACCCCGTGATAAAGGCATTGACCAACTACCGCTTTGCCCACGAACTGTTAGTGGCAGGAGTGCCGCTCATTCCGAGGATGCTCACTGAAATGGCGCACTCGGAGACGGGCATTGACATTCACCCCGGAGCTACCATCGGTCACCATTTCACAATCGACCATGGCACGGGCGTGGTGATTGGAGCCACCTGCATCATAGGCAACAACGTGATGCTCTATCAGGGTGTGACACTGGGCGCAAAGAACTTCACGCTCGACGAAAGCGGACACCCGATAGACCTGCCGCGCCACCCTATTATAGAGGACAACGTGACAATATATTCCAACTCAAGCGTGCTGGGAAGAATCACCATCGGCCACGACACAGTGATAGGAGGCAACGTGTGGGTGACCCACGACGTGGCACCTCACTCACGGCTGCTGCAACACCGCGCCGCCACGGAAAAGAGTTAGTGTTTTAATTAAGAAGATTAAGGAAATTCAGGAAGATTAGGAGATTTAGGAATATTAAGAGATTTAGGAAAATTAGAAATCCTACAACTCCTACCCCTCTTACAACTCCTACCCCTCTTACAAAAAAAATAATTACAGCTAAAAAAAGTTATGCAAAACGATTTGAATTGCTTGCAGGAGCAAGAATTTGAAATGATTGCCAAGACGTTCATGGGACTGGAACCTGTACTGGCAAAAGAGTTGACACAACTGGGTGCCAACAACATTCAGATAGGACGACGCATGGTGTCGTTCACAGGCAACAAGGAGATGATGTACCGTGCCAACTTCCAGTTGCACACTGCCATCAGAATCCTCAAGCCAATAGCACACTTTAAGGCAAAGTCTGCCGATGACGTGTACAACGAGATAATGAATATTGACTGGACGAAGTACCTTAGTCTGGAAACGACTTTCGCAGTAGACACCGTGGTGTTCTCGGAAGAGTTCCGCCACTCGAAGTTCGTGGCATACAAGGTGAAGGATGCCATCGTGGACCAGTTCCGCGAGAAGACCGGGAAACGTCCTAACATAAGCATAAGCAACCCCGACATACGTCTGCACATACACATTGCCGAGGATGACTGCACACTGTCGCTCGACTCATCGGGCGACAGCCTGCACCGCCGCGGCTACCGTCAGGAAAACGTGGAGGCACCCATCAACGAGGTGCTCGCAGCAGGACTGATAATGATGACGGGATGGCAGGGAGATACAGATTTCATCGACCCCATGTGCGGCAGCGGCACAATGCTCATCGAGGCTGCACTCATTGCCAAGAACATGGCGCCGGGAATATTCCGCAAGGAGTTTGCTTTTGAGAAATGGAACGACTTCGACGCAGACCTGTTCGACGAAATCTACAACGACGACAGCATGGAGCGCGAGTTCACACACAAGATAAAGGGCTACGACGTGGACATAAAGGCGGTGAACACTGCAATAATGAACGTGAAGGCAGCAGGATTCTCAAGCGACATAACTGTGGAGCAGGCTGACTTCAAGGACTTCCAACAGCCAAAGGAAAAGGCGATAATGATAACCAACCCTCCTTACGGCGAGCGCATATCAACCCCAAACCTGCTCGAAACCTACAAGATGATTGGCGAGCGTCTGAAGCACCAGTTCACAGGCAACGAAGCATGGATTCTGAGCTACCGCGAAGAATGCTTCGACCAAATTGGACTGAAGCCTTCTATAAAGATTCCCGTTTTCAACGGTTCATTAGAGTGCGAGTTCCGCAAGTATCAGATGTTCGACGGAAAGTTGCGCGAGTTCCGCAACGACGGCGGAATAGTGAAAACCGAAGAAGAGAAGCAGCAGATGTCTGAAAAGCACCGTTTCAAGAAGAACCGTGAGTTTAAGAAGCGGTTGGATGAAAACGAAGAGAACGAGGCTGCCGACCTGCTCAACTTCAAGTTCCACTATAAGGAGCGTCAGGAACAGCGCAACGCACGTCCGCGCTACAAGAGCCGTGATGAAGAAAGCAACGACAACAACCGCGAGACAAAATTCCGCAAACGCAACGACGGCAAGCGCAGCGAAGACTGGCGCAACAACAGTAAGCGTGACTATAAGGACCGCGAAAACCGTGGCGGTCACGAACGTTTCGATCGCAGCGGAAAAAGATTTAAGAAATGAAATAAGGGGAAAGATGAAACTAAAGAACATCATTATGGCTATGGCACTGGCAACAACACTTGGCGCAGCTGCACAGGACTTGAAACAGTTCTCGCTTGAGGACCTCAACTTCGGCGGCACCAACTACCGCCGGATGGTGCCAAAGAACATCCATCCCGCATGGTGGGGCGATGTACTGATGTATCAGGACAGCGACGAGTTCGGAACACTGGACCCAAAGACAGGCAAGCACAACAAGCTTGCAACAGTGACTGACGTTAACGAGGCTCTGGAAAGGGTTGACGGAAGCAAGGTGAGCTGGCTGTTCTACACCGAGTTTCCCTACGCCGGCAAGCCGCTGGCGCTCATTGCCAACACCAGGAAGCGAATGCTCTACGACTGGAGACAGCAAAAGATGGTGTGGACACAGAGCTGCGAGGGCGAGACTCATGCCGACTGGAACGCACAGTCGCGCGCAGTGGCTTATGTGAAGGACCACCAGCTCTACGTGCGCACAGCCGACAACAAGGAAACACAGCTCACCACCGACGGCAGCCGAGAAATAGTGTACGGACAGAGCGTTCACCGCGACGAATTCGGAATACACAAGGGCACGTTCTGGAGCAACGACGGACAGAAGCTGGCATTCTACCGCATGGACCAGTCGATGGTGGCTGACTATCCGCAGGTGAACACCTTCGAGCGCGAGGCGACATACGAGCCCGACAAATACCCCATGGCGGGAATGACAAGCCACAAGGTGACCGTGGGAGTGTATGACATCAGCACCGGAAAAACCGTGTATCTGAAAGCCGGCGACCCCACCGACCGCTATTTCACAAACATAGCGTGGGCACCCGACGGCAAGACCGTGTACATGATTGAGCTAAACCGTGACCAAACCGACATGGAGCTGGTAAGCTACGATGCGGTTACGGGCAACAAGACCGCAACCCTCTACACCGAGCACCACGACAAGTACGTACACCCCATGAACCCGATAATGTTCCTGCCGTGGGACGACACAAAGTTTGTGATGCTGAGCGAGAAGGACGGCTACAATCACGCGTACCTATTTAATATAAAGGGCGAGCAGCTGAAACAGCTCACCAGCGGCGAGTGGATAGTGAAGGACGTCATAGGTTTCAACAGCAAAAACAAGTCGCTGATTGTTCTCACCACCGAGGCAAGCCCAATACAGAACAACATCTACAGCGTGAACATTGCCAATGGCAAGCGCACACCGGTGGACAACGGGCGTGGAGTACACGCCGTGGGACTGTCGGCAGAAGGCGGCAAGTCGAACATACTGAATGCATCGGGCACCATGCTGTTCGACCGCTACTCGGAGCCCGACGTGCCGAGAAACATAACGGTGAACAACACCGCTAACGGAAAGGCGACGCAGATTTTCTCAGCACCCAATCCGTGGGAGGGATACGCTGTGCCCGAATACAGCTGCGGCACGCTGAAGGCTGCCGACGGAAAAACCGTTCTCTACTACCGAATGGTGAAGCCTGTGAACTTTGACCCCAACAAGAAATACCCGACAGTGGTGTATGTCTACGGAGGACCGGGAGTGAGAAACGTTGAGGCATCGTGGCACTACATGAGCCGGGGATGGGAGACATACATGGCGCAGAAGGGCTATCTGCTGTTTATCCTCGACAACCGGGGCAGCTGCGACCGCGGACGTGAGTTTGAGCAGGCTACATTCCGCCACCTTGGAGTGGAGGAGATGAAGGACCAGCTGCAAGGAGTGGAATATCTGAAGTCGCTGCCTTATGTCGACGCCGACAGGCTGGGCGTTCACGGCTGGAGCTACGGAGGATTCATGACAACATCGCTTATGACAACCTATCCCGACGTGTTCAAGGTGGGCGTGGCTGGCGGTCCGGTAATCGACTGGAAATGGTATGAGGTGATGTACGGCGAGCGCTACATGGACACTCCTCAGAGCAATCCCGAGGGCTACGAGCAGACATCGCTGCTCAACAAGGCTAAGAACCTGAAGGGCAAGCTGCAGATAATCACGGGAATGAACGACCCCACGGTGGTGCCGCAGCACTGTCTGATGTTCCTCAACGCATGCACCGAGGCAGGAACACAACCCGACTTCTTCGCATATCCCGGCGAGGGACACAACATGATGGGACACAAGAGCGTGCACCTGCACGAGAGAATAACACAGTATTTTGAGGATTATCTGAAATAAAAACAAGCAAAATGAAGATATTACTTTTGGGCAGCGGCGGCCGTGAGCACGCCTTGGCATGGAAGATAGCGCAAAGCGCAAAGTGTGAGAAACTGTACATCGCACCGGGCAACGCCGGCACAGGCAACTGCGGCGAGAACGTGGCGATAGGTGTCAATGAGTTTGACAAACTGAAGGACTTCGTGGTGGAAAACGGAGTGCAGATGGTTGTGGTGGGTCCCGAGGACCCGCTGGTTAGGGGTATCTACGATGATTTCAAGGCAGACAGCCGCACAAAGGACATCCCCGTTATCGGTCCGTCGAAAGCCGGAGCTGTGCTTGAAGGCTCAAAGGACTTTGCCAAGGCATTCATGATGCGCCACAACATACCCACGGCACAGTACCGCACATTCGACGGCACAACCGTGGAGGAGGGACTTAGGTTCCTTGAGACTCTCAAGGCTCCCTACGTACTCAAGGCAGATGGTCTGTGTGCAGGCAAGGGCGTGCTGATTCTCCCCACGCTGGAGGAGGCAAAGAAAGAGCTGAAGGAGATGCTCGGCGGAATGTTCGGCAACGCCTCGGCACAGGTGGTAATCGAGGAGTTTCTCAGCGGCATAGAGTGCTCGGTATTCGTTCTCACCGATGGCAAGAACTACAAGATTCTGCCCGAGGCAAAGGACTACAAGCGCATAGGCGAGGGCGACACGGGACTGAACACCGGCGGAATGGGCAGCGTAACCCCTGTTCCGTTTGCCACTAAGGAATGGATGCAGAAGGTGGAGGACCGCATCATCCGCCCCACTGTGGAGGGACTGGCAGCCGAGGGTATCGACTACAAGGGATTCATCTTCTTCGGACTCATCAACGTTGAGGGCGAACCAATGGTGATAGAATACAACTGCCGCATGGGCGACCCAGAGACCGAGAGCGTGATGCTGCGCCTGAAGAGCGACATCGTTGACCTATTTGAGGGTGTTGCCGAGGGCAATCTCGGGGAGAAGAACATTGAGTTTGACGAGCGCGCCGCAGTATGCGTGATGATGGTCAGCGGCGGCTATCCCCAGGAATACAAGAAAGGTTACGAGATAACAGGCATCGGGGATGTTGAGGGCTCGATAGTGTTCCACAGCGGCACGGCAATGAAGGACGGCAAGGTGGTGACAGCCGGCGGCCGTGTTATTGCCGTAAGCTCTTACGGCAAGGACAAGGCGGAGGCACTTGCCAAATCGTTTGGCGAGGCACAGAAGATACAGTTCACCGACAAGTACTTCCGCCGCGACATAGGAAAGGACCTCTAAGCCACAATACAGGCAGGCACAATGGCGAAATTACTACAGACAAAAATATCTGAAAGCGACGTTACGCTGCCGGCAACGGTAGTGTACGCCGCTTTATTATGGATTGCGGCAGGATTGATAACATCAAGCTTGTATCTGCAGTTCGCGCTGTTTGCGCTCAACGCCGCACTGATGATGGAGCTGAACAACCGCAACGCGCTGCTGCGTATAAGGAGCCGCATGGTATCGGTGTCGTTCATCATCATAAGCTGCATGACCAACTTCGTGTTTGCCGACATCACAGCCTGCGTCACAGGACTGGGCGTGGCGGCGATGCTCATGCTGCTGTTTATGCAGTATCAAGACAACATGGCTCGGGGGATGACGTTCTATACATTTGTCACGATTGGCATGATGAGCCTGCTGTGGATCCAGATACTGTTCTTCGTACCGATTGTGTGGCTGCTCATGTTGTTCTACATTCAAAATATATCGCGCTTCACTTTTGCTGCATCATTGCTTGGACTGATTGCCCCCTATTGGTTTGCCGGCGCCTATTTTTTATTCATCAATGATTTTGAGACGCCTGTGGTTCACATCATGCACATCACCGAATTCGTGCAAATACCTGCGGCATACAGCAACATCAGCCTCAACCAGATTGTGACACTCGTAATGATTGTCACACTCGCCTTCATCGGAGGCACGCACTATGTGCTCTACAGCTACAACGACAAAATCCACAACCGCATGCTCTACACCTGCTTCATGTGGCTCGACGTGGCTGCGCTGGCGTTCATCGTCCTGCAACCGCAGCACTACAACCAGTTGATTGCCATGATGACAGTGTTCACAAGTCCGCTTCTTGCGCACTTTGTGGCATTGACAAAGACACGGTGGACCAACATCACCACAATGGTGATTGCGGCACTGGCATTAACGATAACAATATTCAATTTATGGACGCCTTCATTGATATTCTCTCAAGCTACGGCTATATAGGATTTTTCATTGCGGCATTTATTGCCGGCAGCGTGTTTCCCTTCAGCAGCGAGGCTGTGATGGTGGGACTTATCGCCGCCGGACTCGACCCTGTGCAGCTGGTGGTCTACGGTACCATCGGCAACACTCTCGGCAGTATGTTCAACTATGGCGTGGGGCGTTTGGGCAAGCCTGAATGGATTTCCAAATACCTGCACGTCAAGGAAGAACAGCTGAAAAAGACGGAGCGCTTTCTTGCAGGTCATGGTGCATGGATGGGAGTGCTCACGTTTCTGCCCATACTCGGCAGCGCCATCAGCGTAGCTCTCGGCCTGATGCGCGCCAACGTGGTGATAACAACCACCTCGGTATTCATAGGCAAGCTGGCACGCTACGTTATACTCATGCTCGGCACCACGGCATTAGTAGGCTGTGGCAGTACTCCCGACACCGTCGTTAAGCCTTCCATAACAGTGAGCATAGAGCCGCTGCGCTACTTCACCGAAGGCGTGGCTGGCGACAAATATACGGTGACGACTATGCTGCCCTCAGGAGCAAGCCCAGAAACCTACGAGCCTACAGGGCGGCAAATGATGGAACTGAGCCACAGCAACATATATATAATGGTGGGACGGCTGGGCTTTGAGCAGTCGTGGATGGAGCGTTTCAAGAACGCTGCCCCGCAAATAGAGATAGTAAACTCGTCGGAAGGCATTGCCAACATGGACGATCCTCACGTATGGACCTCGCCGCGCAACGCCAAGACTATGATTGCCAACATTGCCAAGGCCCTTATCCGTGCCAACAGCAATGACTCGGCATACTTTGCCCACCGCCGCGACAGCATGATGCTGCGTATGAACGCACTCGACCGACAGTTTGCCACCATCACCGCCCCACACCGCGGAAAGGCTTTTCTAATCTATCATCCCACCCTGACCTATCTCGCCCGTGACTACGGTCTGCGGCAGATTGTGGTGGAAAACGACGGCAAGGAACCTTCGGCAAAAGAACTGAAGGAGATTATTGCGCAGGCAAAAACGGCAAACGTGAAAACCATACTGCTGCAAAAGGAATTTGCAGAACACAGTGTGACATCGCTTGCCGGAGAAACAGAAGCAGAGATAAAAGAAATAAATCCGCTGGCATACGACTGGGAAACGGAAATGAACAGCATAGTAGACAAAATATGCAACCGATAATCGACATTAAAAATCTTTCGGCAGGTTACAATGGACGCAACGTAATAGACAACGTGAACTTGACGCTCTACAACCGCGAGTTCCTGGGAATAATCGGTCCAAACGGCGGCGGCAAGACCACTCTGCTAAAGGTGATGATAGGACTGGAACGTCCGACGGGCGGCACCGTGACGCGTGAAAAGGGACTGAAAATAGGATACCTGCCTCAATACAACGCCGCCGACAAACAGTTTCCCATATCTGTGCGCGACACCGTGATGATGGGGCTCAACTCAGAGCTTGGACTATGGGGCAGGATGACGGCGCGCCACAAGGATATGCTGAAAGCGACAATGGAACGGTTCCGTCTGGCTGAGCTTGCCGAACGGCCGCTGAAGGCACTCAGCGGCGGACAGCTGCAAAGGGTGCTGATGGCAAGGGCAATAGTATCATCGCCCGACGTGATTGTGCTCGACGAGCCGCACACTTACATAGACAAACAGTTTGAAGACGAGTTCAACAGTATACTCGAAGAGGAACGTAAGCGCTGCGCCATAGTCATGGTGAGCCACAATGTGGAATATGTGAGAAAAACAGCATCAAAACTTATCCTCGTGGACAAAACTGTGAGCTTATTGAGTTAAAAATAAACAAAATAAGATG
>JAGAPI010000031.1 GCA_017623335.1 Prevotella sp. | reverse complement strand
CACCGTGAGCAGTTCACAGAGATTGAGATCAAACAAGTAATCGCTTAAAAATTAGGAGGACTAAGAAATGGCACATAAAAAAGGTGTAGGTAGTTCGAAGAACGGACGCGAGAGCGCTTCACAAAGATTAGGCGTTAAGATTTGGGGTGGTCAGGCATGTGTTGCAGGCAACGTTATCGTTCGCCAGCGCGGTACTCGCCACAATCCCGGCAAGAATGTAGGTATCGGTAAGGATGATACTCTTTATGCACTCGTTGACGGAGTAGTAAACTTCCACAAGGGTCGCAGAGACAAGAGCGTTGTATCCGTAATTCCTGCAACAGAGGCTGAAGCCTAACATTATTTCATAAAAGAAAATTTATTCCAAACAAACAACAGAATCCCATTCTCCATGCGGGGAATGGGATTTCTGCATAAACACATTAACTTATTCAACTATGATTTATAAAAAACGTATTAACATGATTATGAGAAAAAGATTTATGACAGCGGTTGTTGTCGTATTTATGGGGTGTATCGCGACAATGGCGCAAGCGCCTGTGGAGAAGCATGGACAGCTGACAGTGAACAAGACACACCTGACCGACTGCCACGGACAGCCTGTGCAGCTGCGCGGCGTCAGCATGGGATGGCACAATCTGTGGCCGAGATTCTACAACCGCAGTACTGTGGCTACTCTTGCCAAGGACTGGAAGGTGGACATAGTGAGATGCTCTATTGGCGTGAGCCTCGACTCACTGTGTTACGACAAAAATCCTGAACTGGCATATAACTGTGTGGACAGCATAGTGCAGGGAGCGGTTGAGAACGGAGTGTATGTACTGGTGGATTTCCACAGCCATCCCAACAATCTGGAACTGGCAAAGACATTCTTCAATCATGTGACAGAGAAATACGGCAAGCTGCCCAATCTGCTGCTGGAGATATGGAACGAGCCCATGGAAGTGGAGTGGGCTGAGACCAAGGCATACGCCGAGAAACTGATACCGCTGATACGCAAGAAGGCTCCAAAGGCGGTGGTGATAGTGCCAACTCCGCGTTGGGACCAGGAAGTGGACAAGGCTGCCGACGACCCGATAAAAGGCATAGACAACATAATGTATTCACTGCACTATTATGCCGCCACCCACAAGCAGTATCTTCGCGACAAGGCACAATATGCCCTTGACAAAGGACTGCCGCTGTTTATGGCAGAATGTGCCGGCATGATGCACACCGGCGACGGAGTGATAGACCCAAGTGAGTGGCAGGCATGGATGGACTTTGCCGACAAGAACAGCATCAGCTGGTGTGCTTGGAGCCTGAGCGACAAAGTAGAGACCTGCTCGATGCTGACACCGGGGGCACCGACATTCGGAAAAGACTGGAAACAGCAGCACCTGAAGCCATGGGCGGTGCTTGTGCGCCATTATCTCACTACTGGCAGATAATAATGAGGCAAAGACGGGCTACAAGCGCATTAATGTAAAAAATGCGGAAAAATATCGCATAAAAACGAAAATATCTGCCAAAACGTTTGGCTATTTCGGGAAAAGTGCGTACCTTTGCACCGCATTTAGAGAAATGCACCAAAGTTAATGCGCTTGTAGCTCAGTTGGTAGAGCACCTGACTCTTAATCAGGGTGTCCAGGGTTCGACCCCCTGCAGGCGTACGAAAACAGCTTAGATTCAAAAATGGATGCGCTTGTAGCTCAGTTGGTAGAGCACCTGACTCTTAATCAGGGTGTCCAGGGTTCGACCCCCTGCAGGCGTACAGAAGTTGGGAGCTTTTGGGGAAGCTTCCAACTTTTGTTTTATATGAAATAATAAAAAACAAAAACAGATGGAGCAAATCATATTTAAAAATGTGGTGCCACAGGTGTTCAGCCAGCAGCCCGACCTGCATTCTGACATCTGGAACAACGAGCTTGTGCTCGACCGCGGTCACAAATATCTGATTGAGGCGGCAAGCGGCAAAGGCAAAAGTACTTTCTGTAGCTATATCCTCGGATTCCGCCGCGACTACAGCGGAAGTATCATGTTTGACAACACCGACACCCGTACATTTGGAGTGAGCCGCTGGGTGGACGTGCGCCGCAGCGAGGTGAGCCTGCTGTTTCAGGAACTCAGGCTGTTTCCCGAACTTACCGCAATGGAAAACGTTTTGGTAAAGAACAACCTCACCCACCACAAAAGCCGCAAGCAGATAGAAGAGTGGTTTGAAATGATGGGCATAGCCGACAAGAAGAACGTGATAGCCGGACGAATGTCGTTCGGTCAGCAGCAGCGCGTTGCAATGATGCGCGCCCTGGTGCAGCCGTTCAGCTTTATACTTGCCGACGAGCCGATAAGCCACCTTGACGACACCAACTCGCGGATAATGATGGACATCATGGAGCAGGAGGCAAAGGCACAGGGAGCAGCGATAATAGTGACAAGCATCGGCAAACATGTGGAACTGGACTATGAAAGGAGGATAAAGCTATGAATTTGATTTGGAAATTGCTGCGGCAGCACATCAGCGTGCCGCAATTGGCAGGATTCTCCCTTGCCAACCTGTTTGGAATGTTTATTGTCCTTTTAGGCTATCAGGCATACAAGGACATCCTGCCGATATTTTCCGGCGACAACTCTATTCTCGGCAACAACTACATGGTGATGAGCAAACGCATCACTACAGGCAGCACGCTGAGCGGCACTGCCAACACTTTCTCGCAAGCCGAAATCACCGACATCAGCGAACAGCGGTTTGCAGAAAAGGTGGGCAAATTCACAGCAACAGAATATAAGGTAAACGCGCGCATGGGAGTGAACGGCGTGAGCATACTCTCATCTGAACTGTTTTTTGAGAGCATTCCCGACAACTTCGTTGACGTGCCGCTCGACAGCTGGCAATGGAAGCCCGGCGACACCACCATCCCGATAGTGCTGCCCAGAAGCTATCTCACAATGTATAACTTCGGATTTGCACAAAGCCACTCAATGCCAAAAATCAGCGACGGACTCGTGGGGCTTATCGACCTTACGCTGTATATTCAGGCAAACGGCGCCAACGATGTGTACAAGGGTAGGGTGATAGGTTTCTCCAACCGCCTGAACTCGGTGCTCGTGCCGCAGGCGTTCATGGACTGGAGCAACGGGCACTATGCCCCAGGCAAGCAGTCGCAGCCGTCGCGCCTCATAATGGAAGTGGCAAACATGGGCGACGACCGCATAATAAAATATGTAGACGAGATGAACTACGAGGTGGAGGACGACAAGCTCAATGCCGAGAAAAGCACCTATCTTCTCAGAATGACGGTGTCGGCGGTGATGCTCGTGGGGCTGGTCATCTCCATCCTCAGCTTCTACATACTGATGCTCAGCGTGTATCTGCTGGTACAGAAAAATGCGGAGAAACTGGAGAATCTGCTGCTCATAGGCTACACGCCGGCACGGGTGGCATTGCCCTACCAGCTGCTCACCATTGGGCTCAACCTTGCAGTGCTCATAATCGCTCTTGTGCTGCTAGCTGTAGCACGCAACTATTACATAGGAATGATAACAATGCTGTTTCCTGAGGTGAGCGAAGGCAGCATGATGCCGGCAATACTCCTTGGCGTGGCGCTGCTCGCCTTTGTCTCTGTGATAAACATTGCAGTGATATGCCGCAAAGTTACAAACATCTGGAAACATAAGGAATAAAAGACAATGAAAATACGTATAATATTCACCATCATACTCTGTGCCGCCGTCAATGCCATGTCGGCACAAACCACAGCCCCTACTATGGCTGAGGTGCTGAAACAGATGCCCGACTCACTTCTGCCATACCTCACCCACAACGACAAGTTGGACATGATTGACTATCTTGACGCAAAGATGAAGGCTGAGGTCACCAACAAACTTGGGGGAAAATCTACGCTCGACTCCATCAGTACCGATTATCTGCACATGACGCTCAACGAGACGGTGACCATCGAAATGGGAATAGCCGCCACAGCGCAGATGACTGCCGACAGTTGCCGCCATGCCGTGTGTGTGATAACCACTTACGGAAAGCCGGCAATGGAGAGCACACTGAAATTCTACACCACAAAATGGAACGACTGGCAGCCGGCACAGCCTATAGTGCCGGACAAAATCCTGCCGCCGACATGTCCCGACAGTTATGTTACAGCTAAATTCGGGAAAAACGTGGAAGATATAATCTTCACTCTTTCCAAACCAGCAATAGGCAACGAAAATATACAAAAAAATGGCGAAAAAGTGGAAAAAACCGCGAAATGGGGGGGGATTACAACGAAATAATCTAAAAAAATCGAAAAAACATTTGGTAGTTTGAAGAAATATTGCTACCTTTGCACCGTGTTTTTCATGGTATTAGATTATTAAGGTTAATTACAAGCTATGTTGTCGTGAGACAATGTACTTGACAGAAGATTTTTACTCCAATTTGTCTTGATTGAGATGAATTGTGAAAGAAAAGTCACGAAGTCAGGAGATTGTGAAATTTCCTGACTTCTTTTTTTGCCGTAAAAAAATCAAGATGCAACAAGATTGCAAAAACAAATGATTACCTTTGCACCCAAAAACAGAAACATACAAAACAAATAAAAACAAAAACATTATGATTTCAGAAGTATTATCAGAATACGTACAGTCATTCTGGCATCTGCTTTGCGAGATGGCTCCCTATCTGCTTTTGGGATTCTTCATTGCTGGTCTGCTCCAGGCATTTGTGCCACGGAGCATGTTTTCTCGCCATCTTGCCTCCAGCAACTGGCGCTCGGTGGTAAAGGCGGCATTGCTCGGCATACCGCTGCCGCTGTGCTCATGCGGCGTTATCCCCACCACAGCAGCGCTTCGCCGTGAGGGAGCTTCCAAAGGCGCCGCCACATCTTTTCTTATAGCCACGCCGCAGACAGGCGTTGACAGCATCATGGCTACCTATTCGGTTATGGGACCCGCGTTTGCCATTATCCGCCCCATTGCGGCGCTCGTGACATCTTTCTTCGGAGGCAGCCTTGTGAACCGCTTTGACGCTGACGCTCAGTGTGGAGCGAAGAGTGAGAAATGTGGAGTTAATAATAACTGCGCAGCTAACTCAACACCCGACACTCCTCATTCTACACTGTCATTTGCCCAGCGCATGAAGTCGGCACTTGAATACGGCTTTGTGGAGATGCTTCAGGACGTGGGCAAATGGCTGTTCATAGGTCTGCTGCTTGCAGCCTTGATAACTGTAGCCGTGCCCACACAATTTTTCGAGATATTCTCGGGCAACACTCTCGTAAGCATGCTGCTTGTGCTGCTCGTGGCAATCCCCATGTATCTCTGCGCCACAGGCAGCATTCCCATTGCCGTGTCGCTCATGCTAAAAGGCCTGTCGCCCGGCACCGCCCTT
>JAGAPI010000177.1 GCA_017623335.1 Prevotella sp. | reverse complement strand
TCCTCAAACTTCAGCCTCATTCTTGCGTGCTCCAGTGTCCTTGCGTCCTTGGGATAGTGGATGGTGCGCAGTGCCTTGTCGCGCCCCATCAGCCGCAGGCGGTTCACGATAAACGGCGGAAGGGTCTCGGGAATCTCCTCGGTGATTTTCTCCACAAGAGTCTTGGTGAGCCGTTCCATGCCGCGTGAGTTCAGCCCCGACTGCTTCATCTTCTCGGTGGTGTTGTAGTGGGGCTGCAGTCCCATTTCCGACAGTTGCAGTCCTTCGCCGCTCTCTATGTCGGGGTGCTGTATGTTTATCCTGCCGCTGAACACGCTCGGTTTGCCGAACACCACATATTCCTCGCCCACCTTATATGTCTGGCGGGCATATTTGCCGCCATTAAACCATACAAGGTCCATCACGCCTGTGCCGTCGGAGAAGTGAGCCACGTAGCGCTGTTTGCGGGGAGTCATGTCGAACACATCCCAGCTCAGAATCCTTCCCACTGCCTGCACGTAGGGCATCTCGCCGGTCATCTCCCTGATGGTGTAGATGCGGCTTCGGTCCACATACTTATATGGATAGTATTCCAGCAGGTCGCCGTAGGTGTTTACGCCGATATCATTGGAAAGCAGGGTCTTCTTTTTAGGTCCCACTCCCGGCAGGTACATTATGTCTTGACTGAGTATTGACATTTAATTAATTCATAATTATTAATTGGCAAAACCGACAATTCTTCATTCTTCATTCTTCACTCTTCATTCTCATCCCAAATCCACGACTGTTATTCCCGCACCGCCGAACTGTACGTGCTCATCGCGGAATCCCGTGACGTTCGGCACAGTGCTGAGATATTCGCGTATGGCTATGCGGAGCGCTCCCGTGCCTGTGCCGTGGAGTATTCTCACACGGCTCATGCCCACGAGTATCGCATCGTCGATGTAGTACATCACCGCCTGTATTGCCTCGTCGGCACGCATTCCCCTCACGTCGATGTCCTGCTTGAAGTTCAGCTTGCGGCTGTCTATGGTGTCACGTGTCATGCGGCTTGCCGCAGTGTATGCCGACGGTGCCTCTTCATGCTTGGGCTTCTCGGCATGCTCTAAGCGGTCGGCGCGCATTTTTGTGCGCATGTCGCCGAATATCACGGTGGCGGTCTTGCCGTCGACACTCTCTACTGTACCCACCGACTTCAGACCTTTTATCCTCACGTTGTCGCCAACCTTGATAGCCTGTGCGGACGATTTCTTCTCGGTGGCTGAACTGCCTGTTGCTGTCTGTGTTGCCGTATTGCTGTTTTTTGCTCCTTCGGCTTTCTCACGCTTACGCTTTTCGCGCCGCTCCTTGCGCTCCTGCAGCTGGCGCATCTTTCGTGCTATCAGCTCGTCGCTGTCCTTGTCGTCTATTCCGTCCACCACCTGTTTGAAGGCGTTCAGCTCTTCCCTTATCCGCTTGGTCTCCTCCTTGTGTGCCTGAGCCTCGCGTATCTCCCTGATGGTGTTCTCTATCTTTCTGTTGCTTTCGCGCAGCAGTTCCTCCGCCTGCTCCTTGGCTTTGCGCAGCACCTCCTTCCGCAGCCGCTCTATCTCCTGCAGCTCTGTGTCATATTTGTCGATTTTCTGTTTCAGCTGTTTCTCCTGCTGATGCACGTTCTGGCGCTTGCTTTCCCAGTAGCGCTTGTCGCGCACAATGTCCTGCAGATACTTGTCGCTCTGTATGTATTCCGAGCCTACAATCTCGCTGGCATCGCTTATCACCTCCTCGGGCAGTCCCGTCTTGCGTGCTATCTCGATGGCAAACGACGAGCCCGGCTGTCCTATTGACAACTGAAACAGTGCCTTCATCTCGTGGCGGTCGTAGAGCATGGCGCCGTTTGCCACTCCCGGGTTGTTGTCGGCAAAATACTTCAGGTTTTGGTAGTGGGTGGTAATCACTCCGTAGGCACCTCTTTTGCAGAACTGCTTCAGCACACTCTCGGCTATTGCGCCTCCTATCTGCGGCTCGGTGCCTGTTCCGAACTCGTCGATGAGCAGCAGTGTGCGGTCGTTGCTCTGGCGTATCATGTTCTTCATGTTTGTCAGATGTCCGCTGTATGTGCTCAGGTCGTCGGCAATGCTCTGCTCGTCGCCTATGTCGATCATTATGTTTTGGAATATTCCCGTTTTCGACCGTTCGCTTATTGGCAGCGGCAGTCCGCACTGCAGCATATACTGCAGCAGTCCTAC
>JAGAPI010000176.1 GCA_017623335.1 Prevotella sp. | reverse complement strand
TAGATGCCGTCCACCTTGTAGTCGTAGATGGCAGAGAGCGATTCGCCTATAAACAGACTGCTGGCAGTCATGTCGTCCTCTACGCCGTCGCCGTCGTTGTCTTTGCCCACGAGCGACTTTATTTTATTGCTGTTGTGCGATATGTTGAAGGTTGAGGTCCATTCAAAATCCTTGGTCTTAATGTTGTGCGAGGTAAGAGTGAGCTCTATACCTGTGTTTTGGATTTTACCCACATTGGAGCGTATGGATGTGAAACCTGTAGTGGAAGGTATTGCCACGTCGAAAAGCAGGTCGCGGGTGGTGGTGCGGTATGCCTCCACTGTACCGGTGAGGCGGTTGCCGAAGAGTGAGAAGTCAAGTCCGAAGTTGAATCCTGCCGTTTTCTCCCATTTGAGGTCTGAGTTACCGAGTGACACCAGCTCCTGTCCGAGCACGCCCGATGCGGCACCGTTGCCAAACACATAGCTTATTTGTGAGTTGACGCGCGACAGAGATGAGTACATTCCTGTCTGGTTTCCGCTCACACCGTAGCCGGCGCGCAGTTTCAGATGGTCAACCCACGGCACCTGGAAAAATTTCTCTTCGGAGAGCACCCAGCCAAGGGCTACAGACGGGAACACAGCAAACTTGTTGTTGGCAGCAAATCCCGAGAAACCGTCACGGCGCACGGTGGCTGTCACCAGATACTTGTTGTCGAATTTGTAGTTTACACGGAACATCTGATACAGCAATGACGATTTCCAGGCATCGGAGGTGGTGTACTGGTCCTTGCCTTGCTCCAGACTGTTGAAACCGAGAATCAGGCGTGCAAAGTTTCTTGCCTCTGCACCGGTGTAGCTGTATTTGCGGCGGCTGGCACCATATACAAATGTGGCACCGATGTCATGTTTGCCAAATGTGTTCTGGTAGTTCAGAATATTGTCAAATGTGTAGTCATAGTAAGAGCTGTGGTTCTTGTAAGCCTGTCCCATGGGAAAATAGCTGTACTTGTTGGCATAGTTATGTTCGGATACACGGTAGTTGTTACCGAAGTTGAAACGGTAGGTGAGTCCCTTCAGCGGCAACTGGAATTCAGAGTAGAGGTTGGCAAAGAAAGTGTTGAGACGGTCTTCGTCGTCGGCAACAGAACCCATGAACGGATTGTCGCGCATTACGCCGCCCATTGGATAAGGCACAATCTCACCCTTGTCGTCGAAAGGATAGGCAAACGGACTGTAGGTTACGAGGAATGGCAGATAAGTCTCTGCGCCGTCCTTGTTAACAAACGAGCCGAAAGCCTGTACGCCAGCCTTCCACCACTTGCGTGGCTGAACGTCAATGTTCACGCGTATGCTGTTGCGCTTGAAGTCATCGTTGAGCAGCATGTTCTCCTGGTCGGTGTTGCCCACAGAGATAAGATACGAGGCAGACTCGTTGCCGCCGGTGATGCTCAGCTTGTTTTCAAAGATATAGCCGTTGCGTGTAAACTCATCCCACCAGTTATAGTCGGTGCTTATGAGATTGCCGTTTTCATCGCGCATATAGGCATCGGGAGCGGTTGCAGCCAGATTGAAGTCGGGATTGTCCTGGGTATAGCCCGAAGCTTCGGTGTAGGCTGTGTTCCACTGTGTGTCCTTCATCCAGTTTATCATGCCTGCACGGTTCATTGGTTTCAGGTTCTTTGTGGGGCTCTGGAAACTGTATGATGATGTGAAGGTGATTTTAGCCTTGCCCTGTGTGCCTTTCTTCGTGGTGATGAGCAGCACGCCGTTGGCAGCCTGCGCACCATACACGGCTGTTGCGCTGGCATCTTTCAGAACATCTACGCGCTCTATGTCGGCAGGATTGATTGACGACATTGAACCGGTGTAGATGATACCGTCGAGCACAATCAGCACGTCGGTGCTTCCCGAGATGGTGTTCCTGCCTCGAATCTGTATTGACGGCGAATCGCCGGCGCTTGC
>JAGAPI010000175.1 GCA_017623335.1 Prevotella sp. | reverse complement strand
TATGCAGCAGACACCGTCGATGATGGTGAAGCCCTATCTGCTCATGCCACTGAAAAAGCGCTGGATAATAGACTGTTTCCTTATACAGACACTCACTGACGGGCTAAACTACGTATATCATTTTCTGTTTATACCCTATATTTTTATAGCCTGGTGCGGTGGCACAGATTTCCTAACGGTACTGCTCACACTTGCAGTGCTGCAACTGCTCATCTACATCAACAGCCAGTGGTATCTGCTTGTACGCACATTCGTAAACCGCAACATGCTATGGTGGATTCTGCCCATTGCCGTCTACGGATTGGCTTACGGACTGCCGCTGCTTATCTTCGGTTTTGAAAAAGGTTTTGAAAAGATTGCCGATGCAAGTCTCGACTATGCCATGCACCCCGTGACCGTGATTGTATACATCGCACTCTTCGCACTGCTGTTTATTGCCAACCGCACACTTCAGCAGCATGGTGTCGACGAAGAGGTGGAACAGGTGGACAATGTGGGAAAGCGCGCCATGTCGCAGTTCACGTTCTTTGAGCGTTTCGGCGAAATCGGCGAATACCTCAAGCTTGAAATAAAGTGCGCCATGCGCTGCAAGACCATCCGTCAGCGCTTCATCAGCGGCATCGTGGTGATAACCATGCTAAGCCTCATCATTGCCTACACCGATGCCTATTCCGGCACCTTCGCCATCAACATGTGGTGCATCTACTGCTTCGTATTCTTCGGAGCCACCACGCTCATAAAGATCATGGGAGTGGAGGGCAACTACATCGACTTCCTCATGGTTCACCGCGAGAACATCTACACCCTGCTGCGCGCGAAGTACTATTTTTACAGCGCCACGCTCATTCTTCCGCTGCTGCTGCTCATGCCTGCCATCATCGCCGGCAAGTTTCCGCTGCTGATGATTCTCGCCTATATGTTCCTTACAATAGGTCCGTGCTACTGCCTGCTGTTCCATCTTGCAATATTCAACAAGCAGACCCTTCCGCTCAACGACAAAATCACGGGAAAGAACAACTTTGAGAACAAGCTGCAGCTCATCTTCGAGCTTATCGTGTTCTTCATTCCCGTGGCTGTGACCATTGCCTTCACCGCCATCTTCGGCGACACCATAGGTTATATCATAATTATCGTTATCGGCGCCATCACCACCGCCATGCACACGATGTGGCTAAAGTCTATATACAGGCGGATGATGAAGCGCAGATACACAAATCTTGACGGATTCCACAGTTGAGATGAAGACAATACTGCTACTTGTAGGAAAAACTGCCGACAAGCATTTCATTGCCGGCATCAACGGCTATGCAGAGCGCATAGCCCACTACATGCCATTTGAGATTGTGACCATTCCCGAACTGAAGAACACCAAGAACCTGTCGGAAGAACAACAGAAAACCATGGAGGGCGAACTGATACTCAAGCAGCTTCAGCCCTCCGACACCGTGGTGCTGATGGACGAGCACGGCAAGGAGTTCACAAGCATAGAGTATGCTCGGTGGCTGGAACAGAAGCGCGCCACCGCCCGCCGCCTTGTTATAATCATAGGAGGTCCATACGGTTTTTCACAAAAGGTGTACGAACGTGCCAACGAGAAAATCAGCCTGTCGCGAATGACATTCAGCCACCAGATGGTGAGGCTGATAATGACAGAGCAGCTCTACCGCGCTTGCACTATAATAAAAGGTGAGCCTTATCATCATGAATAATTTGTATTACCTTTTTCCTTGATATATTAAAATTTATCTTAATTTATTTTGTCATAAGCATAAATTTTCGTAATTTTGCAACGATTATTATACTTACACCAAGTAAATTGTAACAGATAACAAAAAGATAACGGAATTATTAACATATATCATAAGTAACAATGCCGGAAATATCAATACGCGGGCATGAAATGCCAGAATCGCCAATCAGGAAACTGGCTCCGCTTGCCGCCGCTGCCAAGAAACGCGGCACAAAGGTGTATCACCTGAACATAGGACAGCCTGACCTGCCCACACCGCAAGTAGGCTTGGATGCACTGAAAACCATCGACCGCAACATATTGGAGTATTCACCGTCGCAGGGCTATCTGAGCTACCGCGAGAAACTGGTGGACTATTACAAAAAATACAATATCAACGTAACACCCGATGACATCATCATAACATCGGGCGGCAGTGAGGCAATACTCTTTGCCTTTTTGTCATGTCTCAACCCGGGCGACGAGATTATAGTGCCAGAGCCAGCCTACGCCAACTACATGGCGTTTGCCATCAGCGCAGGAGCAAAAATCAGAACCATAGCCACAACCATCGACGAGGGTTTTTCATTGCCGAAGGTGGAAAAGTTTGAGGAGCTTATCAACGACCGCACACGAGCCATAATGATTTGCAATCCCAACAACCCCACGGGCTATCTCTACACCCGCCGCGAGATGAACCAGATACGCGACCTTGTGAAGAAATACGACTTGTATCTGTTCTCCGACGAGGTTTACCGCGAATATATTTACACAGGTTCGCCCTACATATCGGTGTTCCATCTTGAAGGCATTGAGCAGAACACCATCCTCATCGACTCGGTGTCGAAGCGCTATTCGGAGTGCGGCATACGCATCGGCGCACTGATAACCAAGAACGCGGCAGTGCGCCAAGCTGTGATGAAATTCTGCCAGGCACGTCTGTCGCCGCCGCTCATAGGACAGATTGTGGCAGAGGCCTCGCTCGACGCGCCCGAGGAGTACTACCGCGACGTATATGACGAATATGTGGAGCGCCGCAAGTGCCTCATCGACGGGCTCAACAAGATACCGGGAGTATATTCGCCAATACCCATGGGAGCATTCTACACCGTGGCAAAGCTGCCAGTGGACGACAGCGAGAAATTCTGCCGATGGTGCCTTGAAGAATTCTCATACGAGGGAGAGACCGTGATGATGGCTCCCGCATCTGGATTCTACACCACCCCAGGAGCAGGCATCAATCAGGTGCGCATAGCATACGTACTGAAAAAGGAAGATCTCATGCGCGCCCTCGTCGTGTTGAAAAAGGCACTTGAGGCTTATCCCGGCCGCACAAACGACGAAACACTGTAAAGACGCACAACACGACGGGACACAGTAAGGTCATACAGCCGGTGAAACATTATAAAACCGGCAAAACATTGTAAAACCTACGAAAAAATTGTAAACAAGAAAACAAAGAGATTTTAAATGTTACCGCTTTTTCTTGCAAGAAAAATATATGGCAGCGACGACAAGAACCAGAAAGTAAGCAAACCAGCAATACGAATTGCTACTCTCGGGGTGGCAATAGGTCTTGCCGTAATGATAATCACTGTTGGAGTGGTTTATGGCTTCAAACACTCCATCCGCGACAAGGCAATAGGATTCGGCAGCCACATACAGGTGGAGAACTTCATGTCGATGCAGAGCGGCGACCCCTACCCCATTTGTATGGACGACAGCTTGATAAACGTGCTGAAAAACATAAATGGCATAAATCACGTGGGGCGCTACACACTGACACAGGGCATACTGAAGACCGACAGCGACTTTCTCGGCATCGTGTTCAAAGGCATAGGCGAGGAATACGACACACAGTTTCTTGCCCAAAACATCATAGAAGGAGAAATGCCGAGATTCAGCGCCAAGAAATCGTCTAACAAAATTCTTGTGTCGAAGACCATTGCCGACAAGCTGCACCTGAAGACCGGCGACAGGCTGTTTGCATATTTCGTATGCACCGACGACGTGAGGGTGCGCCGCTTCACAGTGAGCGGAATCTACGAAACTAACATGTCGCATTTCGACCAGGTGATTTGCATCGCCGACCTCTACACCACAAACAAGCTCAACGGATGGGAACCGAAACAATGTTCGGGAGCCGAGATTGAGGTGAGCGACTTCACACGGCTGGAGCAGGTGGCGCAGGAGATGGTGGAAAAGGTGAACCGCACAACCGACCACAACGGTGAGACCATATCCACCCAAACCATCTTCGAAGCCTATCCGCAGATATTCACATGGCTCGACCTGCTCGACATCAACGTGTGGATTATTCTGGCACTTATGACATGCGTGGCAGGATTCACCATGATTTCAGGACTGCTGATAATCATACTTGAGCGCACACAGATGATTGGAATACTGAAGGCTCTGGGAGCGCGCAACTCCACTGTGCGCCACACATTCCTATGGTTTGCAACATTCATCATCACCCGCGGACTGCTCCTCGGCAACATCATTGGCATAGGACTGCTGCTGTTGCAGAAATACACGGGCGTGGTGACGCTCGACCCCAAGACATACTATGTGAGCGAGGTTCCGGTGGAAATAAACATCCCCATCTTCCTCGCCATCAACGCCGCCACACTGGCTATAAGCGTAATGGTGCTCGTGGCGCCAAGCTACCTTGTGGCGCACATTCAACCTTCTAAATCAATGAGATATGAGTAAAGTTATAAGTAATATATCAATGATTGGTGAGATAGACGCTGACATCACCAAACTGAAAAATCAGGATTTTCCCGAAGAGGTGCCATTGCTCGCCCTTCGCAACATGGTGATGATGCCCGGCATTCTGTCACCCATAACCATTAGCCGCGACATGAGCAGGCGGCTGGTGAAATTTGCCGACAACAAGCACCAAATCATTGCATGTGTGTGCCAGAAAGATGCCGATGTGGAAACACCGGCACTCACAGACCTGTATAGATATGGCACCTACGCGCAGGTGGTAAAGGTGGTTGACCTGCCAATGGGCAACACCGCCGCCATAATCCTGGGGCTGGAACGGCTTGAAGTTTCAGAGATTACAGCCACCAAGCCATACTACATGGCAAAGGTGACACCTGTCACCGAGCATTACCCGCACAAGGACGACGACGAGTTTGCAGCAGGCGTTGACGACCTGCGCAACCTCACCGAGTCGTATATACAGATTGACGACGACCTGTCGTCCGACATGCTGATAACCCTGCGCGGACTCGCCGACAACATGATTGCGCTCAACTTCATCTGCGGAAACATTGTAAAGTCGGTAAGCGAGCGCCAGAAGCTGCTTGAAATCACCGACATCAAGGAGCGCATGATTGAAGCCATGAGGATAATCAACCGCGACCTGCAGCTGCAGCACCTAAAGCTGGAAATACGCTCAAAGACCCAGATGGACATCTCCGAGGAGCAGAAAAAGAACTTCATGCGCGAGCAAATCAAGAACATGCAGGCGGAGATGGGCGACATGGGCGACTCGCAGGAGAAGGCGGAGCTTCGCAAGAAGATGGAGAAAAAGAAGTGGAACGACGACGTGTGCGCTTTCTTTGTAAAAGAGCTCAACAAGCTCGACCAGCTCCATCCGCAAAGTCCCGAATACCAGATACAGGTGTCTTATCTTCAGACTCTTGTGGCGCTGCCGTGGAACGAATACACCGAAGACAGCCTCAACATACAGCGTGCCGAGAAGACACTCAATAAAAACCACTACGGCATGGAGAAGGTGAAGGAGCGCATCCTTGAGTTCCTCGCCGTGCTGAAGCTGCAGCAGGAGAAATATAAGAACAGCAACAAGGAAAGCGACATGCCAAAGACTCCCATCATCTGCCTCTATGGTCCTCCGGGAGTGGGCAAGACCAGCCTTGGCAAGAGCATCGCCGACGCGCTGAAGCGCAAGTACGTGCGCATATCATTGGGAGGTCTGCACGACGAAAGCGAGATTCGCGGTCACCGCCGCACTTACATCGGCGCCATGCCCGGCCGCATCATCAAGAGTCTGCAGAAAGCAGGCAAGAGCAACCCCGTTTTTGTGCTCGACGAAATAGATAAGGTGGTGCAGGGCACGGTACACGGCGACCCTTCCTCGGCACTGCTCGAAGTTCTCGACCCTGAGCAGAACAAAACCTTCCACGACAACTATCTCGACGTAGACTACGACCTGTCGCAGGTACTCTTCATCGCCACAGCCAACGACCTCGGCGGCATACCGCGCCCTCTGCTCGACCGCATGGAGCTTATCGAAGTGTCGGGCTACACCACCGAAGAGAAATATGAGATTGCCAAGCGCCATCTTATGAAGCGCGAGCTGAAAAACACGGGACTGGACACCGAGAAGAAGCTGACGCTCACGAAAAAGGCGATAGTGAAAATCATAGAGCAGTACACACGCGAGAGCGGAGTGCGCCAGCTGGAGAAGCAGATAAACAAGACCATGCGTAAGCTGGCGCTCGAAAAGGTGAAGAACAACGGAATGCCTTTCCTCACCGTCGACACGGGCGAGGTGGAGACTCTGCTCGGCAAGCCGCCCTACTACCGCGACATATATCAGGGCAACGCCTACGCCGGAGTGGTCACAGGTCTGGCGTGGACGAGCGTGGGCGGCGAGATCCTGTTCATCGAAACCAGCCTGAGCAAGGGCAAGGGCTCGCGGCTCACCATCACCGGCAACCTGGGCGACGTAATGAAAGAGTCGGCAATGCTAGCGCTGGAATATGTCAAGGCTCATGCCGACACGCTGAAGATAGACTACCGCATCTTCGACAACTGGAACATACACATCCACGTGCCCGAGGGAGCCACGCCAAAGGACGGTCCCTCGGCGGGCATCACCATCGCCACCTCCATCGCCTCGGCGCTCACCCAGCGCAAGGTGCGTGCCAACGTGGCTATGACCGGCGAGATAACGCTTCGCGGCAAGGTGCTGCCCGTGGGCGGTATCAAGGAAAAGATTCTCGCCGCCAAGCGCGCGGGCATCACCGACATCATGCTGTGCAACGCCAACCGCAAGGACATCGAGGAAATCGAGCAGGACTACCTCAAGGGCGTAACCTTCCACTATGTGGAGAACGTGCAGGACGTGTGGCGCTTCGC
>JAGAPI010000174.1 GCA_017623335.1 Prevotella sp. | reverse complement strand
TTTTTTTGACTTGTTTTTTAGTTGTCAGATTGCAAACTTCAGTTTACAAATGCAAAGGTACAGATTATTTCCCAAAAAACAAATAAAAATGTGATATTTTTGAAAAAAAAATCGTAATCGTTTGCAAGTTAATGAATAAATGATTACTTTTGCAGTAAAATATTAAATAAAACAAAAACGTTTGTGGTGATTATGAAAAATATCAATGAACAGACATTGCAGCAGCTGGAAAGAGCAGTGCGCAAGATTGCCGACAAGTTCCCCGATAACGAAGAAGCAAATATTCTTACCGACATACACATCAGGGTGAGTCAGGAGAGTGGTGAGCTGGTGGCGTTTGATGATGACGACCATGAGATAACCCGTGTGGTAATCGAGCCGTGGATTGACAACAAGGACGAGGATTTCTACGACATGGTGACAAAGACGCTCCGTCAGGTGCTGCAAAAGAACAGTCAGCTGATTGAGGCTATGTCGGTGCTCAAGCCTTATTCGTTTGTGCTTGAGGATGATGAGAGCGAGGACATTGCCGAGCTGTATATCGCCGATGATGACACCGTGATTGTCGACACCGAGCTGATGCCTCACCTCAGTGAGGACCTTGATGAGTTTTTCGAGAATCTTATGAAGGAATAAGTTTTTTTGATGAGAAGATTGTATTCAGTATTCATGCTGTTGCTGGCAGTGGCTTTGCTTGCCACATCCTGTTCCAAGGACTACCGCAGCAGCATTCCCGCAGGCTGCCAGGCTTTGGTGGCAGTAAATCTCGTGGAGACAGGTAAGCAGATTGGTGTTGCCGACAACAAGGGCAAGCAGAGTGCGCTCCAGTCTATTTTTATGGTCGACGATGTGCGTAAGACAGGCATCGACCTTACTTCTCCGGCATATATTTTTGAAACAGCGGGAGGTGACTTCGGACTACTGGCGGCTGTCGGCAGCCGCTCGGCTGTTGAGGATTGGTTTGCTGCCCTTCAGGATAAAGGCTTATGCAAGGAACTTGGCGAGAAGAAGGGCTATCCGTTTTTTTTGCTGAAGGAGTCGTTTGTGGCGGCGCTCAGCGGCGATGCGCTTATGATTATGGGGCCTGTTGTGGCAACCGAACAGTCGCGCAAGCAGTTGCAGATGGCAAAATATCTTGATGCCAAGGACGGTGAGGGAGTGATGCAGTCGAAGTTGTTTGAGCGACTGGAGACTCTCAGCGGCGCTGTGACAATGGTGGCACGTGCATCGGCTTTACCCGAGAAGGTTGTGGCGCCCATAACTCTCGGTGCTCCCAAGGGCACCGACCCGAGCGAGATAATCGTTACCGCCGAGATGAATGTCAGCGATGCTTTGCTGCATGTCAACGGCAGCGTCTTCTCTTTCAATACCGCTGTAAATGATGCCCTGCAAAAGGCAGCTAACTGTTACCGTCCATTTCGTGGACGGTATCTCGACAAAATTCCCGCCACTGCGCCGTTTGCGCTTATTGCCAACGTTGCCGGTGCCGACTATCTGAAACTCATGCGCACCAACGAGGCGCTGCGAACAATGATGCTTGGAATAAACACGGTGATTGACATTGACCAGATGATTTCATCGGTCGACGGCGACATGGTGGTAGTTGTTCCGAAATTCCTGTCGGAGAAGAATCTCGCCGCCAGCTTTATCGCTGAGGCTAAAAACAGCGACTGGACGAAGGACGTTGACTATTGGAAAAAGTCATGCCCTGCCGGCACCGTAATATCTTCGGTCGGAACTGCTGCCCTTCCGCAATACACCATGACAGGCTCATCGGTTACTGCCGGTTTCGGCATGGCAAACAGCAATACCTTGTATATATCGGTAAACAACGGGGCTAAGTCTGCCGCCGACGTGATGGCTGCTCCCTCCAAGGGGCTTTCATCCGATGTCGCAGCTATTGCCAAGGGTAAGCGGCTGTGTGTCATTGCCGGTCTCGACGAGATGGTTAGGCAGAAGAAGGAGCTGTCGGTTGTCACAGGTATGCTGAAACCATTGTTCGGCAACGTCAATACGTTGGTTTATACTTTGGAATAATAGAAAGAAAATACATATAACAAAGAGCGGACGATGCAGTCCGCTCTTTGTTTTTGTATTAATATTTTTTGCTTCCCTTAATTTTATCCTTTCATCAGTGGCAGCGTGTGGAACAGAATCTCGCGCCCAACCTTGTTGCCAATCATTTTTCTGAACAGCTGGTAACGCTTTGTGTATTTGCGGTCGGGCAGGGGAAAGAGACCCTTTTCGGTCAACTGTTCAAGCCGTTCGTTCAGTATGCTGTGGCTTTTTGTCATGGTTATCACTGCCGATATATATGCCATTGTCAGTTCTGCCACCCTGCGGTTCATCGCCTGACGGTCAGAGGCAGGCATCACATCGGCAATGGCGCGCAGGTTCACTATGGAGTCGTGCATCTCGTCGAGCCTGTCTTTTCTCTCCACCTTGTAGTCCGCCCACGGCATATAGCCTAAGTGGCAGTAGGCTTTCGCCTTCAGGCTGAACACACGGTCGCACCGTATCATCAGCTGCGGGGTGAACACATAGTCGCCGTTCATCACGTCGCTGTCGAACTGCAGGTTCATCAGCAGACCGCTTCTGAAAATGTATCTCCACACGGCGCTGGTAATCTTGTTTTTCAGCATATATTCTGTGCCGCTCACCGGACCGTCGGCAGGCAGTATGTCGCTTTCGTGATCTGGGTTGGAGGTGGTGCAGAACATCACCATGTCGGGCTCCTTGAAGCGCGCCACGTCGAGACACTGCTCGTAGGACGAGGGCACGAGACGGTCGCCGCCATTCACAAACTGAATGTACTTGCCTGTTGCCATGCGCAGCCCCATGTTGCGGGCATCGCTTGCTCCGCTTTGGCTTTTTCTTATGAATATGATATCGTCGGAATAGTCAAGCAACAAGTTTACAGGGCATTGCTCTTTGCCGTTGCTGCCGTCGTCTACAACGATAATCTCGCGCTCCTCGCTCTGCAGCGACAACGCAATAATACTGTCAATACTGTCCTTCAGCTGTTGAGCTGATACGTTGTAGAATGGAATGATGAATGATATAAGCGGATTTTTCATAGTGCTTGTTGTAGTGGATAGGGGAATCGAACCCCTATGCCAAGATTGAGAATCTTGTATCCTAACCATT
>JAGAPI010000030.1 GCA_017623335.1 Prevotella sp. | reverse complement strand
GGCATGTACAATGTGGGCTATCAGAACTATCTGGCTGCAGGCACTCTTGCCAGCGCCTCGTTCATTGAAATGTTTGTCTATGGCGCACTCATCGTGCTGCCAAAGATTATTGTGAGCTATATCGTGGGGCTCGGCATCGAGTTCATTTGGGCTCAGTGGAAAGGCGAGGAGATTCAAGAGGGCTACCTCGTGAGCGGCATTCTCATTCCCATGATTCTGCCTGTGGGCTGCCCTCTGTGGGTTATCGTGCTTGCAGTGGCGTTTGCCGTTATCTTCGGCAAGGAGATTTTCGGCGGCACGGGAATGAACATATTCAATGTGGCGCTGCTTGCCAGGGCGTTCCTCTTCTTCTCTTACCCTACCAAGATGAGCGGTGATGCCGTGTGGGTGAGCACCGACAAGATTTTGGGTCTGGGCAACCAGCTGCCCGACGGCTTCACCATGGCAACACCGCTCGGAGAGCTGGCACAGAACAACATTCCTCAGGCATCGCTCTGCGACATGGTGCTGGGATTCATCCCCGGCTCAATCGGCGAGACAAGCGTGATAGCCATTGCCATAGGTGCGGCAATACTGATATTCACGGGCATCGCCTCGTGGAAGATTATGCTCAGCATCTTTGTTGGCGGCGGTGCGCTTGCAGCCGTATTCCAGCATACCGGCATGTTGCCCATCGAGTGGTATGAGCATCTGGCTTTAGGAGGATTTGCCTTTGGCGCCGTGTTCATGGCTACCGACCCCGTGACATCGTGCCGCACCGAATGCGGAAAGTGGATCTACGGTCTCATCATCGGCTGCATGACAGTGCTCATCCGTGTGATGAACCCGGGATTCCCCGAAGGCATGATGCTCGCCATACTCTTTGGCAACATGTTTGCGCCGACCATCGACTACTGTGTGGTGCAGCGCAATATCACAAAACGTATTAACCGTTCAACAAAAAAATAAAAGAAGATGGCTACAAGAAAATTTAGATGCAAAGTGTGCGGCTATGTGCATGAGGGCGATTCGGCTCCAGATATCTGCCCCATCTGCAAGGCGCCGGCATCGGAGTTTGAAGAGATATTTGACACTGAGCAGCCTGCGGAGAAGAAAAAAGGCATAAACACCAACTCAAACACATACATTATTATATATAGTGTGGTGATGGTGGTGATTGTGGCATTCCTGCTGGCATTCATCTACAGCAGCCTGAAGGAGACTCAGGAAGCAAACGTGCAGCTCGACACAAAGAAGCAGATTCTAGCCTCGCTCAACATACGAGAGTTTGCAGGCGACGCCGATGCGGAGCAGAAGTATGCCGCCACGGTGAAGGAAGAGGTCAGCGTGGGCGACAAGACCGCATATATCTGCGAGGTAAACGGTGAGCGCAAGTACATCCTGCCAGTAAGGGGCATGGGACTGTGGGGGCCAATCTGGGGCTATATCGCCGTGGACAACGATGGCAACACAGTGTATGGCGCATATTTCAACCATGACAGCGAGACTGCCGGACTGGGTGCTGAGATCAAGGACTCACGTGCATGGCAGGAGCAGTTTGCAGGCAAGAAGATATTCGATGCCGATGGCAACGTGGTATTGAGAGTAGTAAAGAAGATTGAAGACAGCCAGTCGCAGGTCGACGGCGTTACAGGCGCCACGCTTACCTGCAACGGTGTGAACGACATGTTCCAGGCAGACCTCGCACTGTATAAAGAGCTTCTCGGTATAAAATGACAAATGAATTTTACAGACATGAGTAAATTATTCAGCAAAGAAAATAAAGAGGTGTTCATCACTCCTCTCAATCTCGACCATCCCATCCTGTCGCAGGTGCTCGGCATCTGCTCGGCGCTGGCAGTCACAAGCCAGCTCAAGCCGTCGATTGTGATGGGACTGGCAGTGACCGTAATCACGGCATTCTCGAATGTCATCATCTCAATAATCCGCAACACCATTCCGCAGCGCATCCGTATCGTGGTGCAGCTCGTGGTGGTGGCAACGCTGGTGACCATAGTGAGCCAGATTCTGAAGGCCTACGCCTACGATGTGAGCGTGCAGCTCTCTGTCTACGTGGGACTTATCATCACCAACTGTATTCTCATGGGACGTCTTGAGGCGTTTGCAATGCAGAACAAGCCGTGGCCAAGCTTCCTCGACGGAGTTTCCAACGGTCTGGGCTACGCCATGATTCTGGTGATTGTGGGAGCACTGCGCGAGTTCTTCGGGCGCGGTAGCCTGCTGGGCTTCCAGATTATCCCCGACTGTGTCTACGATTTTGGTTATATCAACAACGGCATGATGACCATGTCCGCAATGGCGCTCATCCTTCTGGGCTGCGTCATCTGGGTGCATCGCGCATACTTTTATAAGGAGAAATAAGCTATGGAACATTTATTGAGTCTTTTTGTTAGGTCCATCTTTGTGGACAACATGATATTCGCATTCTTCCTTGGAATGTGCTCGTTTCTCGCAGTGTCGAAAAACGTGAAGACCTCGTTCGGACTGGGATGCGCTGTAACATTCGTGCTGCTTGTAACAGTGCCTGTCGACTATATTCTCCAGACCAAGGTGCTGGGTCCCGATTGTCTGGTGGACGGCGTTGACCTGAGCTATCTCAGCTTCATACTCTTCATTGCGGTTATCGCCGGCATCGTGCAGCTGGTGGAGATGATTGTAGAGCGCTTCAGCCCTGCGCTCTATGCCTCGCTCGGTATCTTCCTGCCGCTTATCGCCGTAAACTGCGCCATTATGGGAGCGTCGCTCTTCATGCAGCAGCGCATCAACATGGACCCTGCCAGCAGCCAGTACATAGGCAGCATTGTCGACGCCCTTGTGTATGCTCTCGGCAGCGGCATCGGCTGGACTCTCGCCATTGTGGCGATGGGTGCCATCCGTGAGAAGATGCAGTACTCCGACGTGCCGGCTCCGCTGCGCGGTCTCGGCATCACCTTCATCACCGTGGGACTCATGGCGATGGCAATGATGTGTTTCTCAGGACTTAAAATATAAAAAACAAGAACGATGGATATAAATTTCATATTGGCAAGCATGGGAGTGTTTCTTGTGGTGATACTCCTCTTGGTTGTGCTGTTGCTCACGGCAAAACGCTATCTCTCGCCGGGCGGCAACGTTACCCTAACCATTAACGGCAGCAAGAAGATAAGCGTTCCGCAGGGCGACAGCGTCATGGCCGTGCTCAACCAGAACGGAATATTCCTGCCATCTGCCTGCGGCGGAAAGGCAAGCTGCGGACAGTGCAAGGTGCAGGTGATTGAGGGAGGCGGCGAAATACTCGACTCTGAGAAGCCTCACTTCACCCGCAAGGAGATAAAGGACCACTGGCGGCTGGGATGCCAGTGCAAGGTGAAGAGCGACATGGTGCTCAAGGTGCCCGAGGCTGTGATGGGCGTGAAAGAGTGGGAGTGTACGGTCATCTCCAACAAGAACGTGGCGTCGTTCATCAAGGAGTTCAAGGTGCAGCTGCCTCCGGGCGAGCACATGGACTTCGTTCCTGGCTCTTACGCTCAGATTGCCATCCCAGCCTACGACATAGACTATGGCAGGGACATGGACCGCGAGCTCATCGGCGACCTCTACGTGCCCACGTGGGAGAAGTTCGGACTCTTCGGCCTGAAGCAGAAGAATGACACGCCCACCATCCGCGCATACTCCATGGCAAACTATCCCGACGAGGGCGACATCATCACGCTTACCGTGCGTATCGCCACCCCGCCGTTTAAGCCAAAGGATCAGGGGCCGGGATTCCAGAATGTTCCCTGCGGTATTGCCTCCACGTATATCTTCTCGCTCAAGCCGGGCGACAAGGTGCGCATGAGCGGTCCGTTCGGCGACTTCCACCCGATATTTGACTCAAAGCGTGAGATGATTTGGGTTGGCGGCGGCGCAGGTATGGCTCCGCTCCGCGCCCAGATTATGCACATGCTCAAGACTCTGCACACACGCGACCGCGAGATGCACTACTTCTACGGAGCGCGCGCCATCGACGAGGTGTTCTTCATGGAAGATTTCCTCGAACTGGAAAAGGAGTATCCAAACTTCCATTTCCACCTGGCGCTCGACCGTCCCGACCCGAAGGCAGACGCGCTCGGCGTGAAGTACACCGCCGGATTCATCGCTCCTGTGATGGGCGACACCTATCTCAAGCAGCATGAGGCACCCGAGGACATTGAGTACTACCTCTGCGGACCGCCAATGATGGCTAAGACTGTGCTCGACCTGCTCGACAGCCTCGGCGTGGAGCAGAACATGATTCACTTCGACAACTTCGGAGGATAAGAAAGGATAGTTTTTTCTATCCGTTTAAGTTTTATATTTTAGTTTATAGGGGTGTGTCGGGATGACACGCCCCCATTTTTAGGCACGGATAACACGGATTTTACTCACGCATTGCTCTCTTTTTATAAGGGTTCATCAGCTTTGCGGTCACAGATTTTTCTTTCATCAATCTGTGTTTTCCGTGTAATCCGTGCCTAATTTATTTTGTAAATTCCTCACGTCTCATTCAAAGCACAGCCTCACCTCGCCTGTGTACTCTCCGCGCGCCCAGACTGGCAGCGCCGACGGACCGTTGAGGTCGGTGGTGTTTACCTTGTTGCGCACGCCGGGGATAACCTGCATGATGCTGATGCCGGTCGCGGGCAGGGTGTAGAGCAGCTGGTCGCGGCCGTCGCGCGGCTGGTAGACTCCGATGTAATCCCTGTCGGTACCGGGCTGTAGGGTAACCTTGCCCAGCTTCGACTCCAGCTTCATCCACTGCACTCCGGCGAAGTAGCCCTTAAACTCGGGATATAGGAAGGTCTCTCCCGGCACAGGGTCGTTGTATTCGTTTGCCCACACTCCGAGCTGCGGACCGTGCAGGCGGTTCTGCCACACGCGGTAGGGACCGCAGCCGAGCCACTGCTTGCGAAGCATATATTCCTCGGGGAAGTCGAACTTCACGCCCATGAGATCCACCACTCCGTTGAACACATATTTATATATTAGGCGCACGTTGCCGTTAGGAGCGATGTGCCACTCAGCCTTTTGCAGCGAACCGAGCTTGTAGTTGGCGGTTACGATGAGAGTGTCGCCCTCGCCCTCGGCAGTGGTGATGCCGTCGAAGGTTCCCTGGTCGGCATATTCGGTGTAGGTGGTCTTCTTCTTCTCAGCCTCGGGGTCATCGTGGTTATAGAACTGGTCGAACGAACGGTCGGCGCGGCGGTATGCGAAGAACTTCGGACCGTTGCCGAACTGCAGGCTCTTGCCGTTTACCGATACGCTGCGCAGAGTGCCGTCCTCAGTCGAGAATGTCAGTGTGGTGTTGTCGGCAGTCACTGTGCCGTTGTTGTATGTGGGTCGCGGCTTGCGCATCCGGTTTTCAGCCTTTACAATCATGTCGCTCCGTGTGTCCTGAATCTTGAACACCCATGTAAACAGCTCCATGCCGTTGTGGTCGGTTGCCTTCACCGCGAGAGCCTCGGCGTCGGCAGGCACGTCGCCAATCTTCACCTCGCCGCTCTTGCCCGGGGCGATGTCGGCACCGTTTACGGTCAGTGTCTTAATGGTCTTGGTCTCCGCACCGGCGAACTTCAGATAAGAGCAGTCAAACCTTACGCCCTTGAGCGTGAGGAAGTCGTAGCGGTTTTCCACAATCATGGTGCTTGCGTCGAGCTTCGCGCCGTTGGTCTGCGAGTATCCCTTTTGCGGAGTCTGGAGACTGCCGTTATATCCTTTCAGCGTCACCTGCACGGGGCACCATATCTGTTTCACCGTGTAGTAGCTGCCCTCCTTTTCGTGGTGAGGACCCACGATACCGTCGGCACCGTAGTTGCCAACGTTGTCGATTATGCCGTTCTGGTCGGTGCGCACCACGCCCTCGTCGGCATAAGCCCAGATAAATCCGCCCTGACAGCGCGGCCATGTGCGCATCAGTTCCCAGTAGTCGTAGAGTCCGGCGCCTGCTCCGCCGTCGTAGAGCGCGTGCAGGAATTCCGTTGGCATAAATATCTGCGGACGGCGCATGTGCTCCTCGCTCTCGCCGTAGGAACGGTAGTGCATGGTCTCATATCCGCCGAAATTTCCCTGCGGGTGTATCACGGGGCGTTGCTGTGGGTCCCATTTGTGGAAGTCGCCGTTAAGCTCGTCGTTCCATCCCTTCTCGTTGCCGTTGCTCCACCAGATTACCGACGGGTGGTTTACGTCGCGTATCACCATCTCGCGCACGAGCTTCTGTCCGTTTATTGTCTCGTGGTGGCCGTGCCATCCGCTCAGCTCGTCCATGACATACAGACCGAGACTGTCGCAGGCATCGTAGAACTCAGGGTCGGCAGGGTAGTGAGACAGGCGCACGGAATTCATGTTCATGCTCTTTATCATCTTCACGTCGTCGATGTTGAGCTGCTTTGAGAGTGTGCGCCCGTATTCCGGCCAGAAGCTGTGGCGGTTCACGCCGCGTATGTTCACCTTCTTGCCGTTGATGTACATTCCGTCGCCGTGGCGTGTCTCGATGGTGCGGAATCCGAACTTGTCCTTTTCCACGTGCAGCGTCTTGCCGTCCTTGCCGATAAGCTCAAAGCTCACCTGATAGCGGTTGGGC
>JAGAPI010000173.1 GCA_017623335.1 Prevotella sp. | reverse complement strand
TACTTTTTCATCGCCCTGACAGCCTTTTGTATTATGGCAATGGTACTCTTGTCGCTCTTAAACACACTGTTCAGTCCCTGAGCCTCCTGCGCGGGGTCTCCTGTGTAGTCATCGCCCACCTGCCACTGTTCGTGCTTAGGCTTTGCGCTGCCGCCCCATCCCCAAAAGTTGCAACCGGCAAACTTGCCTCCGCTCTTGGCGTTCTTCACCACTGTGGTGAACACATAGTCGTAATATCCGTCACGTCCCTTGGTAGGGGTGTCAAGCGTAAACTTGAAGCCGTCGCGCGGATAGCCAAACTCCTCCATTACAAGCGGCTTGCCCAGACGGTCGCATATCTTCAGATGCTTGTTGATGTATTGCTTGGTGTTCTTTTTTGCACGCGGCAACTGCTCGATGAGTGAGTCGGCTTTTGCCCAGCTCCAGTTGTAGGGCCAGATGTGTATGTTACAATAGTCGATATTCTTGTCGGCACAGATGCGCTCATACGACTCATAGCTCATCTCACATCCCCATGCACCCTCACTGCCTATGCTGATAAGGTGGTTCCGGTCGAGGCTGCGTATCAGCGCCGATGCCTCTGCGAGCCATTTCTCGAATGCAGGCAGCTGCCCGGCGGCAAAGGCACGGGGTTCATTGCCTATCTGCCAAGACATGATGGCAGGGTCGTCAGTATATTTCTTGCTTGTGTAACGGTTTGTCCTGCCAAGGATAAATCTTACATAATCATAAAACAGCTGATGCGCTTTCTCACACGAGGCATATTTCGCCACAAAGTTCATAAATGCAGGATAACCGTCCTCATTTGGGCGCGGAGCCTTGCCTTCACCTGCGTGCTGCAGATAGAAGCCGTAGCCTCCGCTCCACTCCCAAGAATTGTTAAGATAGAGCACTGCCACCATCTCGCGCTTACCCATCTCCATCAGCAGATAGTCAAGGCCTGCAAGGATTGTATCATTGTACACTCCCGGCGCTTCCTGCAGTGTCGGCTCAACCTTTGTTGTCACACCGCGCTCACCGTCACTGCCCACAAGTATTCGCAGGTTGTCAATGCCCATTGCTTTAAGATCGTCGAGCTCCTGGCAAAGACGCTTGCGGTCGCCGCCCTGTCCCTCGCTGCCGAGTATGGCTCCATACCAGAAGTTTGTACCAATATAATAATATGGTACGCCTGCGCGAGAGAAATGTCCGTTCTCGACTTTTACAAAAGCCGAACTTTCTGCCATCATCGTACATGCAGAAATCATCGTGAGAATGGATGTAAATAGTCTTTTTAGCATTGCATGTTAGTTTTGTGTGCAAAGATAGTGCATTTTTCCCAAACAAAACGACATTTTTTTGATTTTTACCAACACTTTTCTCTACAACCGCCATTTTTTTGTTAAAATATGCACATTTATAGTGTAAAACGAACACTTATTCTTGAAATCCATGCACTTATATTGCCATGTTCAACAACAGTTTAATTTACCTTACAAAAATAATTATCACTACCATTCACATACTCTATAGACAAATAATGCAAGTATTACAACACTATTTGTACTTTATATACCAATTATCGCAACATCGACAAAATAATGACAATTCGTAGAACTTACGTTAACTTTATGTCAAAATTTCCATTTCAGCTGAATATCAAGTTCGGTTTGCGACGAGCCGTCAATCATCTGCGTGCCACTACCGATGGTGCTGCGGTCGAAATAGTCAGTGACTCCAAGCTTTGCCGTCAGCGTGAGACTGTTCTGCAGCCGTACTTTTGCCATTAGCGTGTAACGGATACCCTCGCCATAGAATGACGGCACATAGAACGAATAGAGCGGACCGCGCTCGTAAACATACAGTCGACTATTGTAGGCATCACTGTGGAAGTAGGTTATTGAGCCATGAACCAACCATGCCGCAGTTGTGGCAAACTGAATTGGACCACTTAGCGTAGCCATTTGACTCACAGCATACCCCTTGTCGGTCTGCAGGTATTTCACCCTTACCATGTCTGCCTGAGTTTTCAGCGACAAACGCTCTAATGGAGTTACGGTCAATATTATCCTTGCACGGTGCTCACTCTGATTCGTGAGTGCCGTCTTATCCTCGTTGTCACGCTCCTTTATCCGCAGACGGTAGCGTGCCGATAACGACCAATATTCTTGTGAATATAGTGCCTGAACCATGTTATCACAGGAATGGGATGACTGTGACGCTTGCATCCGGGGCCATGCAAAATAGGCGTAGTCGGTGTATGCCATAAGGGTGAGACTGCGCAGACACTGCCAGCTAAGTCCGCCGTAAATACCGCTTTCGTTCTGCACCCGTCCGCCCTCGGCAAAGCTTCTGCCATGGAGAGTGGAGTAGCGATAGGAATAGAAACGCTGCAATAGCATTGCCGCCAAACGACTGGAGAAGTTGACGCTGAGACTGTTAATGGTGGCTATATGTCCATTGTTGTCCATGGCTGTCTCGCCGTTTACGGTCATTATGTGGTGGTTGTAACCGTAGCTGACGCTTGTGTTCAGGAAGTCGGTACCGGCAGGATAGTAGGTGCGGTAAAGGTATGCTGTGTTTGGTTGCAGCCGCCTGTCAAGGTGTGAGTATATTGCTGTGAGTCCCAGGTGAAAGCCGTTGTTGTGCCAGCTGATGTTGGCTCCGGCATCGCTCAGGCTTGTATTGTTTTTCTTTGTCATCTCCGACACCGTGCGGTGATAGCCCGATGTTACGATTGAGGTTATCGTGAGACTGTCCTTTGACAGTGTGGCGTCAACCCTGCGGTATGAGGCAAAGGCACTGACAGTGATATTGCTGTTGAGTCTGAACATGGCGGCACCTCCGCGGAACTTGTCCATGCCATACGACGACACACTGCCGCGTATGCCTGTTGACGCTCTGCCGAGGTTGGCTATCATCGACAGTTTGCCGAGATTAAAACATGAGTTGACCACCAGCCCCATGCCAAACGACAGCTTAAAGTCGCCCAGCACAACGACATCGGCGCATCCCAGCTTCTTCAGTTGCAGATATGCCCCGTAGTTGTCATAACCGCCGCTGTTGCCATTAGTGAAAAAGGGCTCACCGGCATCCTTTGAGCCGATGAACCCCAATTTCATATAATTGCCATAGTTGAATGTGTATCTCAGTGAGTGCTTGTAGCGGTCGCCAAGATATTTGCCGTCATCTTCGCCCTGACGAGTGTAGAACGGAATTTTGCCTGTGGCGGTAATCTCATGCCGTCCGTATTTCAGCACCTTGCCTATTGAGGGAAATCCTTCCTCCTCATCCTCTCCGAGATAGGTGAAACATTCCAGCAGCTTACGTCTCGGCGTGTCGAGCGAGTTTATCATCTTAAGTTCGGCAAACGACCTGACGCTGCCGTACATATACAGATACTCACAAACATCCTCTATCTGCGATGCTGTGAGAAACGGCATCTGCTCCAAGTCTTCTGCAGTGGCACGGTTGAGATTTATCGGGTGCTCTGCCATCTCGCACATCAGATTATAGGAGTCCTCCCATCCTTCGGTCTCCACATCGTCGATGAGGGCTATCTCGTTGTAGTACCTCAACCACTCGTTGTCCTGCTGCGCATAGGCTGCGGGCAATAAAGCCCACAGTGCAAGCCCCAATAAAACGGTTCTCACCTCAGTTCTTCCAGCATTCGCTTTATCACCACACTTGCAGAGATTTCACGGTTGGCTGCCTCGGGAATTACAAGTGAGTTCTTACTTTCAATCACGTCATCGGTGACAATGAGTCCGCGGCGCACAGGCAGACAGTGCATGAACTTGCCGTTGTTGGTCACTGCCATGTGCTTGTCGTCGATGGTCCACGACATGTCCTTCGACAATATCTTTCCGTAGTCCTCAGGATTGGTGACACCGGGGCAGCTCCAGTTCTTGGCATACACGAAGTCTGCTCCCTCAAGAGCCTTCATCTGGTCGTACTCCACACGGGCATTGCCCACAAATTTCGGGTCAAGCTCATAACCGTGAGGATGAGTTATCACAAGGTCAACATCCTCGGCGGCGTTCATCCACTGTGCGAATGAGTTTGGCACAGCCTGCGGTAAGGCACGGCAATGGGGTGCCCATGTCAACACTACCTTCGGACGCTCCACGGTTTTGTGTTCCTCAATGGTGATGAGGTCAGCAAATGCCTGCAGCGGATGCACCGTGGCAGTTTCCATAGCGAATACAGGACGGCCGCTGTACTTCACGAACTGCTGCATCACAGTCTCAGCATAATCGTACTCACGGTCGGTAAGTCCTGCAAACGAGCGCACACCGATGAGGTCGCAATAGCTTCCCATCACTGGGATAGCCTCAAGCAGGTGCTCGCTCTTGTCGCCGTCCATAATCACTCCACGCTCGGTCTCCAGTTTCCATGCCCCTGCATTCACGTCGAGCACAATCACGTTCATGCCTAAGTTCATCGCCGCCTTCTGTGTTGACAGTCTGGTGCGCAGCGAGTTATTGAAGAATATCATCATCAGGGTCTTGTTCTTGCCCAGATGCTGATACTTAAAACGGTCATTCTTTATTTCCTGTGCCTCGGCAAGAGCCTGCCTCAAGTCGCCGAGGTCTTCAACGTTTACAAATTTCTTCATAATGCCTATGTTGTTTTATATTTATTTTTTATTCTTCTTTCCAGTCATCAACGGTTCCTTTTTCCGATGAGAAGTTTACGCCTACTTTGTGAATGGTGCGCCTGTCGGTCAAATATGGAGTTGCATACCCTTTGTCGTTTATCTGCTTCAGGGCTGTCTCTGCATTACCGTTTAATTTAAACTCAAAGATGTACACATGCTCAGGGCATTCCACAATGCTGTCGATTCGTCCCTCGCTGGTTTCCTTTTCAACGTATGTATTGTAGATGCCTATCATCTGGAGAATGAGATAGAAGGTGTATTGGAAATAACGCTCACACTCCATGGCGTCATCCTTGCGCTGGAAACGGTAGGTGATGCCGGCAAGCATGGCCGTGATGTGCCGCATGAATGTTTTTGTGTCACCTGTCTCAAGTGCGTCCGAGACATCATTCAGCCATTGCGTATGTTGCATCTTGGTACTTTTAAAATAACCGGAAACTAAAGCTGCCGTAAAGCCGCTTTGTACCTCTTTATTTGGAAAGTCCAACATGAAAGTGTTTCGTCTTGCATTGTATGCCTTGATAGTCAGGTAACCGCTCTGGTAAATCATAGGCAAAGGCTTTTCAACATCAGCACGGTAGTCAACAAACTCCTCTGGGCTATAATATCTTTTCACCAGTTCATTGATGTTTTCGTTAAAATGCTCCAACAATCGCATCAGATAAGTTGGAGTGCCTGTAGAGAACCAGTAGTCCTTTATTATTTGTTTGTCAAAACAGTTGAGCAGGCTGAACGGATTGAAGATATCCGTC
>JAGAPI010000029.1 GCA_017623335.1 Prevotella sp. | reverse complement strand
CTTTGTAAGAGAAGTACATGAATACTGTTTGGAAAATTAACAGACTGAGAAACAGGCAGGAGCGGTTGTTGATGATTCCCGTTTTGCTCAACAAACGTTTTGTAACTTCGTTGATTTATGTTAAATAACGTTATGAAAAAATAAGAAATATGCTAATTATGCCTTTGTTTCTTATATTTTGTATAATTTTGCACACAAAATGTACCTCTCTTCCACAGAGATGTTGGAGTTCCTCCGATGTTGTCTCGCCATGGCATAGCTCAAGCAAGCTTGACTCTGCTCGTGGCTTAACGAAAACGTTCATTTTTGCTCAACAACCGCTTCCTTTTTTCCTGTACGTTTTTCCTCAAAGCAAGTCCAGTGTGGGGGCATGCTATTCTACAATGACTTTATGATTATGATAATGTAAATGGCGCTGAGACTGCTCCTCGCTTATTGACTTCATCGACCGTTGGTTCGTAACTTTTCATAAGTTACTATCGCTCGACAAAAAAATATTAAAAATTCATTTTATATTTTGTTTTGTCCTCGCTTATTTGCAACTTTGTAGAAGTTACTCCCGCTCGACAAAAAAAATATTAAAAATTCATTTTATATTTTGTTTTGTCCTCGCTTATTCGTAACTTTGCAGACAATAACAAATAGCGGGAACAAAAATATGGAAGACTTCGTACATCTTCACGTACATACATATTATTCTATACTTGACGGTCAGTCGAGCATAGGCAAGCTGGTGGACAAGGCTGTCGCCAACGGTATGCGCGGCATGGCGATAACCGACCATGGTGACATGTTTGGCATCAAAGAGTTTTTTGACGCCTGCAACAAAGTGAACGGCAAGCGCAAGAAGGAAGGAAAAGAACTGTTTAAGCCTATCCTGGGCTGTGAGATGTATGTGGCTCACCGCAAAAAGGAGCAACGCGAAGCATCAAAGGGCGACAAGAGCGGCTATCACCTCATTGTATTGGCGAAGAACTACAAAGGATATAAGAACCTGATAAAGTTAGTGTCAAACGCATGGGTGGACGGCTTTTATATGCGTCCGCGTACTGACCGTGAGGATCTGGAGCGCCACCACGAGGGACTGATAGTATGCTCGGCATGTATTGCCGGCGAAGTGCCGGCAAAGATTCTCAAGGGCGACATTGAGGGAGCACGTGAGGCAATAGAATGGCACAAGCGCCTGTGGGGTGACGACTACTATCTGGAGCTGCAGCGCCACGAAGTGAAAGACCCCAACATCCGCGCCAACCGCGAAACCTTTCCCCTGCAGCAGAAGGCAAATGCCCAGATAATGGAACTGGCAAAGGAATACGGAGTGAAATTAGTGTGTACCAACGATGCACACTTTGTGGACGAGGACAACGCCGAAGCACACGACCACCTGTTGTGTATGAGCACTGGCAGGGATCTTGACGACCCCGACCGTATGCTTTACACCAAGCAGGAGTGGTTTAAGACACGCGAGGAAATGAATGCCATATTCAGCGATGTGCCTGAAGCACTCGCGAACACTGCCGAAATTCTCGACAAGGTGGAGTTCTATGACATTGAACATGCCCCCATCATGCCCTTTTTTCCAATTCCAGAGGAATTTGGAACGGAGGAGCTATGGCGGCAGAAGTTCAGTGAGGACGACCTGTTCCGTGAATTTACAAGCGACGAGAACGGCAACAATCCGCTGCCTAAGGAGGAAGGCGAGAAGAAAATAAAGAAGCTCGGAGGTTTTGAGAAACTTTACCGCATAAAATTTGAAGCAGACTATCTGGCAAAGCTTGCCTATGAAGGAGCAGAACGGTTATACCCCACCCCACTTGCCGATGATGTGAAAGAGCGCATAAATTTTGAACTCCACATCATGAAGACCATGGGATTCCCAGGATACTTCCTCATCGTGCAGGACTTCATCAACTCAGCACAAAACGAGCTGGGAGTGATGGTGGGGCCGGGACGTGGCTCGGCTGCCGGCTCGGTGGTGGCATATTGTCTGGGCATCACCAAGATTGACCCGATGAAGTACGACCTGCTGTTTGAGCGTTTCCTCAATCCCGACCGTATATCTCTGCCCGATATCGACACCGACTTCGATGACGACGGCCGAGGCAGAGTGCTGGAATGGGTGGAAGACAAATATGGTCATGCCAACTGTGCCCACATCATCACCTACGGCACCATGGCAACGAAGAACTCAATAAAGGACGTGGCACGTGTTGAGAAACTGCCAATAAGCATAAGTAATGATTTATGTAAGAAGATTCCCGACCGTCTGCCCGACGGACTGAAGATGAACCTCACCAACGCCATAAAATGCGTGCCCGAGCTCCGCGACGCCGAGGCAAGCACCGACCCTAAGCTGAGCAACACCATGAAGTATGCGAAGATGCTTGAGGGAACAGTGCGCAACACGGGCATCCACGCCTGCGGATTCATCATCTGCCGTGACGAGATAAGCGACTGGGTACCTGTGTCGGTGGTGGAAGACAAGACCGACGAGGGGCACAAGCTGCGCTGCACACAGTATGACGGTCACGTGATTGAGTCGACCGGACTGATAAAGATGGACTTTCTGGGACTGAAGACCCTTTCGATATTGAAGGAGGCGATAGAGAACATACGCCTCACCACTGGCGAGACTATAAACTTGGACACTCTGCCCATAGACGACGAGCTGACCTATCAGCTATATCAGCAGGGACGCACAATCGGCACGTTCCAGTTTGAGTCAAACGGTATGCAGAAATATCTGCGCGAGCTTCACCCCACAGTGTTCGAGGATCTCATTGCCATGAATGCCCTCTACCGCCCGGGACCAATGGACTACATCCCCGACTTCATAGCCCGTAAGCACGACCCTACGAAGGTGACATACGACATCCCGTGTATGGAAAAATATCTGAAGGACACCTACGGCATCACGGTGTATCAGGAGCAGGTGATGCTTCTGTCGCGACAACTGGCAAACTTCACCCGCGGCGAGAGCGACGCCCTGCGTAAGGCTATGGGTAAGAAAAAGAAGGACATCGTAGACCAGATGAAGCCGAAATTCATTGAGGGAGGAAAGAAAAACGGACACGACCCTAAAGTTCTGGAAAAGATATGGGCTGACTGGGAGAAATTTGCATCCTACGCGTTCAACAAGAGTCACGCCACATGCTACTCGTGGGTGGCTTACCAGACAGCCTATCTGAAAGCCCACTACCCGGCAGAATACATGGCAGCGGTGATGAGCCGAAACCTTGCAAACATTACTGAAATCACCAAACTGATGGACGAGTGCAAGGCAATGGGAATACCCACCAAGGGTCCCGATGTGAACGGCAGCCGTCAGAAGTTCAGCGCCAACAAAAAAGGTGAAGTGCGCTTCGGTATCTCTGCCATCAAAGGCGTGGGCGGAGCCGCCGCTGACGCCATCGTTGGCGAGCGCGACAAGAACGGTCCCTATAAGGACATATTCGACTTCATACGCCGAATAAACTTCAGCAACGTCACCAGCAAGAACATCGAGTATCTCGTTCTAAGCGGAGCTTTTGACGACTTCAAACAGTTGCGTCGCGAAGACTTCTTTGCCGTGAACGCCAAGGGAGAGCGGTTTATAGACCTGTTTATCCGCCACGGTCAAAAATACCAGCAGGAGATACAGAGCATAAAGAATTCGCTGTTTGGAGGTGACGAGGACAACATCGACATCGCCACACCTCCAATAATAAGAGGTGACGACTGGAGTGACATTGAGCGCCTCAACAAGGAGCGCGAGCTTGTGGGAATATACCTGTCAGCACATCCGCTCAACGAATTCCAAATAGTACTTGAAAATCTATGTAACACAAAATGCAACGAGTTGGCGGAAGTAAAACAACTGCAAAACCGTCAGCAGATAGTATTCGGAGGTATAGTGACAAGCGTAACCCCGAGGTTCACCAAACAGGGCAAACCCTTCGGCATAATAAAGCTTGAGGACTTCTCGGGCGGTGGAGAGCTTGCACTGTGGTCGGAGGACTGGGGACGGTGGAACGGCATGTTCCAACAGGACTGCATTCTGTATATCACAGCCACACTTAAACAGCGCTACCGCGACTCCGACTTTTATGACTTGAAGATACAAAACGTGGAGTATATGCAGTCGGTGAAGGAAAAGGCAATCGACAAAATAACAATATCTATTAACACCGATATCCTAAACAATCAGATTGTTGCCGAGCTTGACGAATTGATAGCCGAGAGTCCTGGAAAGACACGCCTGTTCTTCCAGCTTCACGACTCAATAGGCAAACACATAGTATCGCTGCGCAGCACGTCAAAAACCATTGATGTGAAATCATCACTGCTCTCATATATTAAGAATAACGAAGCATTAGAATATAAAATCAATTAATCAATAACTTAATTAAAAAACAAGAATTATGGAAGTAACAATCACAAACGAGAACTACAAGGGCTACGCCGAAGGCGAACTGCCTTTGATGATTGATTTTTGGGCTACATGGTGCGGTCCTTGCCGTCAGATGCTGCCTATAGTGGAAGAACTTGCAAACGAGTATGACGGCAAGATTGTAGTGGGCAAATGCAATGTTGACGAAGCCGATGACATAGCAATGCAGCACGGTATACGCAGCATCCCCACCATTCTCTTTATCAAGAATGGTGAGGTTGTGTACAAGTCAGTTGGCGCTGTGCCAAAGGCTAAGCTTGTGGAGAAGATCGAGAAGGTTCTCTAACTCCTTTAATTATCACACTCCACTACACGTGAACCATCCTCCTGCTCGGCGATTGTCACTTTTACGGCATCCTCGGGCAGGAGTTCTTCTATCAGCTCGGGCCATTCTATGAAGCACAGTCCGCCGCCATAGAAATAGTCTTCATATCCCATGTCGTAGACTTCCTCAAGTTTTTTTATCCGATAGAAATCGAAGTGGAAAATGGTAAGAGCCTGCGTTTCGCTCTCATACTCGTTTACGATGGCGAATGTAGGTGACGTGATCACATCGCCCACTCCCAATTCCTCACAGACAGCTTTGATAAACGTGGTTTTCCCTGCTCCCATTTTGCCGTAGAATGCAAAAACCTTACTGACACCGATGCCTGCCACAAACTCACGGGCAGCATTGTGAATATTCTCAATATTATCTATTACTATTTTCATTTTCTTTTTCTTCTTAAAGTTATCAGCGGAACCATAATCTCCTCCATTGATATGCCGCCGTGCTGGAACGTATCCTTGTAATAGGACACATAATAATTGTAGTTGTTAGGATAGGCAAAAAAAGTGCTACCCGTGGCAAACACGTAACTGGTGCTGATGTTTGGCTGCGGCAACTGTGCCTGTCTGGGGTCTTTAATCACAAATATATCCTTGTCATTGCACGCCAGATTCTTTCCTAATTTGTATCTCAGATTGGTGTTGGTGTTGCGGTCGCCGATAATCTTCACAGGCTTACTTGAACGTATCGAGCCATGGTCGGTGGTAACTATTACGGCACAGTCGGTTTGTGCCAGCAGCTTGAAAAACTCCGACACTGCCGAATGGCGGAACCAGCTGAGCGTAATCGAACGGTAGGCACTCTCGTTGTTGGCGAGTTCGCGCACCATTCTCGACTCTGTTCTGGCATGGCTGAGCATATCTATAAAGTTGAACACCACCACATTGAGGTCGTTCTTCTTCAACTGGCTAAACAGTTGAAGAAACTTTTCCGCATCCGCCGATGTGTTTATCTTATTATAAGAATATGTGTCGTGACGACGGAAACGGTCTATCTGTGTCTTTATCAGCGGAGCCTCGTTGAGGTTCTTTCCTTCTTCCTCATCCTCATCCACCCACAGGTCAGGAAACATCTGCGCAATCTTGTTGGGCATCAGTCCGCTGAATATCGCATTGCGCGCATACTGCGTGGCTGTGGGCAGAATGCTGTAATACAGGTCATCGGTAATCTCAAATGAGTCGGCAATCTCAGGAGCTATGGTGCGCCACTGGTCGTAGCGGAAATTATCAAACACCACCATAAACACCTTCTCACCGCTGCTCAGCAGTGGGAACACCTTCTTCTTCATCACCTCAGGACTCATCAGCGGATGACTGCCGTTGCCGCTCATTGACATAATCTCGTCCACCCAGTCAAGATAATTCTTCTTTATGAACTTGGCAAAAGCATTGTTTGCCTCCTCCTTCTGCATGCGCAGCATCTCGGTCATTTGACTGTCGGTGCTGCTCAGCTCCAGCTCCCAGTGCACCAGCCTGCGGTAGAGCTCCTGCCAGTCGGATGCCGTACGACAGTCGTCAATCTGCATAGAGATGTTGGTAAAATTCTGCTGGTAGGTGCTCTGTGTCACCTCCGCCACAATCTCCTTGCGGTGGATGTTCTTTTTCAACGACAGCAATATCTGGTTCGGGTTTACGGGCTTTATGAGATAGTCGGAAATCTTGCTTCCAATGGCTTGGTTCATGATGTTTTCCTCCTCGCTCTTAGTCACCATCACCACAGGCAGTTCAGGATGTATCTCCTTTATACGCTGCAGTGTCTCCAGTCCACTCAGTCCAGGCATCATCTCGTCGAGCAGCACAATGTCGAAATTCTGCTGCGCACACTGCTCAATGGCATCAGTACCGTTCGACACCGTCACCACCTCATAGCCTTTTTTCTCCAGAAATAATATGTGGGCGCGCAACAGCTCTATCTCGTCGTCCACCCAAAGTAATAGTCCGTTGTTTGTCATATATTCACTGCTGTTTTATCTGTAAAAGTCATCGTCAAAGTCTATCGTTGTGTTCTGCGGAGTGTCGTCGGTTTCAGGCTCTTCTGACACGTCGGACGGGTCAGACTTGTCAGAATCGTCTGACTGGCTGGAATCATCAGAATTACCGCCTTCCTTATACTCCGGATAACCCACGCCACTGCCCTCTGATTCTTCATTCTTAATTCTTAATTCTTCATTTTCCTCTGGCTCGTTTAGTAGCGGCAGCTTATTCTCCGGCAGCGGCGCAAGCTCTTTTTCAAAGAACAGTTCATAGTCCTTATAGCTGTATCTTGTGCCGAGCAATTTCAGGTTGCTCTTGCTTATTATTATCCTGCGGCAGCCTTCAAGTTTATCACCTATTCCTTCCGGCGAATACAGACGGCGCACATACTGCAGAGCCTCATCGTAACTTAGGAATCCTGAAACGATCATTCGGCTTATGCCGTTGTCATTATCAATTTCGATATTGAAATCGCGAACCATGAAGCTTGTGAAATTATAGCGCGCCATCTCATAAAGCATCTTGTTTTGGTCAATGCTGTCGGAATCGTATGCCAGCACAAACACATAATCGGTGTTGACATCCACCGAAAGAGTGTCGGCGCTGACGGAATCGGTCACAGCCAGCACAGTAGAGCGACGTTCCCAGATATTGCCTATGTCAAACTTGCCACCATGCAACGGACGTCCCTCTTGAATGCCCTTGACTATCATGCCCGCCATCTCCGTAACCTCGCTCTCGGGATATTTCTCCACCACAGTCTTCAGTTTCTCGACACAGCCTGCCGCATCGCCGTCGTTGAGCAGGGTTATGGCGTTGATGAATATGAACTTAGGACGGTTCTCTCCCTGCGGGAAACGCTCATCGGAAACCCTTGCGTTGGCATAGACCTCAGCGTGGCGACTGTCCTTGAACGCCTGATATGTGGCGGCATAGAGCGAGTCTTCAAGATGCACTCCAAAGCGTGCGTTGTCTGCAAAATACGGATTGGTGACCGTCTGTGTCCACTCGCTTTCGGCATAACCAGTCTCAAGCCTTGAGACACACTGTGCCGCCATGTCGGTGTTGCCACGACGAGAATAGAGCAGGAAAAGATGATACCAAGCCTCATCGTTTCTCTCATATTCAGGATATTGGGTGGTGAGACGGGTGAGCATCTGCTCTGCCTTACCGAGATTGTCGAGCTTATCCTTGAAAATTATCCCGGAGTTCAGCAGTCCCTCTTCTATTATGGCATTGCTCGCCGTCATCTGCTCTTCGCTAAACGGTATCTGCGCCAGATAATACTCACGGTTATGAGGGTCATTGGCAGTGGAGTCGCCAGAAAGTGTGGAGTGTTCTGTGCTCTGTGCGGAGTGTTCTGTGCTGTCGTTGGCAGTGTTCAGTGTTTCATCCTCCGCCTCCGATTCTTCATTAGTTCGCAAGCTCATCAGCTCCGCAGTCTTCATTTTTAATTCTTCATTTATTTCCGCCACCACGGTCTTGTTGCTGCGCTGCCAGTTGTCCTCATTGGGGCGCTTACCCCACATCTGTTGAAACTGTGTCTTTCCACGGCTCACAGCCAGGGGATTGTAAAAATACCACTCACCGCTCTGCATACCTGCGTTCTGCGTGGAGGTTGGAGCTTGGGAGTTGGAATTTTGGGGTTGTGTATTGCCCATAGCCCCCTGCTCGGCAGCCATCTGCTCGGCTTCGGCCGCCTCTCTTGCTAAGCGTTCCTCCTTCTCTTTCTTTTTCAGTGCCTCAATCACACGGTCGATGGCCTGCAGCCGCTCAGCCTCCGGCATCTTTGCAAGTGTCTGTAGAGAATCCTGCAGATGCACCGCCTCAGTGTGAGGCACCAGCTCGTCGAGTACCTTTGAACGCTCAGTAAGCTGTTCATAATCCTTGCGCTCCTTGTCAAGCATGCCAATTGCCTCAGTGTAGCACCGCTGAGCATCGGAGTAGCGTTCCTTCTCCCAATAAATATTTCCCAATGTCAAGAGCAGCACGCCCTTCTCCACCCCGCTGCGTGTGGCTTTCTCATTGCCTTTCTCGTATGCGGCAATGGCAGATGCGGTGTCTTTTTCCGCCATATAGATGTTTCCAATGGCATAATACACTTGGTCGAGATAGTCCTTGTTGTTGTCGTTGGCAGCCATACGGCGCAGACGGCTTATCATCTGCTTCGACCGTCCCTTTGCCATAACTTCTGTTTGTGCAATACGGGCATTAAATTCTGTATTATACGGCGGATTGAGCCTTATCACCCTGCCGTATGCCTTATATGCAGCAGCGTTGTTGCCAAGCCGTTGCTGAAGTTGCCCCATGAGATACCACTCGCGCGCCTTTTGCTTATTGCGGCGCTCATGCTTTATCACCCTTGCAAGATATGCAGCGGCATCGCTATACTGTCCGCTATGCAGATAATAGCTGCACAGAGCATAGTCTACATCTGCCTGTGCCTTGTAGTGTATGCTGTCACGGCGAAGGTTGCGCAGCACATCCTCAGCATCATACACCCAGTCAAGCTCGCAATAGCTCTTTGCAAGCCAGGCACGGGCTATGCCGTAGATGGCAGGCTGGGTGGCGTAAAGGCGCGACATATATGAGAATGTTGCGGCAGCCTCCTCAAACTGTCCCGACATAAACTGTGACTTTCCCAGAAGCAGCCATGCCCTCCAAAGAAACGGGTTGTACTCACGGCGTCCCAGCCATTCTATATCCTTGGCGGTTTTGCGGCGGCTCTTGTTCCACTGCGGGCGGCGCTTTATGCTGTGCTGCTTTATCGCCTTCTCCGATTTTTCTATCGCTCTCGTAAAGTTACTTTTGCCAATGTCACAGGTCTTTTTGTTACCCACGGCATATAGCGGAATCATTTCCGTAAAGTTGTCTTCATTGCCTTTCTCCTGTGCCTCAGCTCCCTCTATAAACGCCTCACTACCATTGTAATAAGTATTGTAGCGCGCCGTGAACGACTGCCACCAGCGGCTACCTGCCGTGTTCTTCTGCGCAGAGCAGCCCATAATGCCGGCAATAGCCACCAGCACTACACTACACCTTATTATATTATATAGCCTTGCGCAACGTTTCATTCTAATGCAAAAGTATAACAATTATCTCAACCGCCAATATTCTTAACTCTTTGGTACTAAAACTCCGATACGCCCTCCTCGTATTCGCCGAGGAACATACGCTCGCCGTCGAACACGGCGTAGGTGAACTGGCTCACCCAATCGCCGAGAATCATCATGCGCACCTTTTTGGACAGCATCAGGTCAAGCTCAATGTGGCGGTGACCGAAGATATAGTAGTCCACATTGGGGTGTGTCTTCATATAGTCCTTGGCAAAGAGCACAAGGTGCTCCTTGTTCTCACCGCTGTATGGCGGCTCCTTACCGTCGGCGCGCTTCAGGCGGCTGTGCTTTGCCCAAGTGAGACCGAACCACATCGACCAGCGCGGGTGCAGCATAGAGAACAGGTGCTGGCACAGGCGGTTGTGGAACACCGCGCGGATGAGCTTGAACTTTCTGTCAGGGTCGCCCAGTCCATCGCCGTGGGCAAGGAAGAACACCTTGTCGTAAATTTCCATGGTCACTGGCTCGCGATGGAGCGTCACCCCACACTCGCTCTCCAAGTAGCCGTACATCCAGATGTCGTGGTTGCCGGTGAAGTAATGCACCTCTACGCCCATGTCGGTAAGCTCCGACAGCTTGCCGAGAAACCGCGTGTAGCCTTTTGGCACCGCATAGCGCCACTCATACCAGAAATCAAACATGTCGCCGAGCAGATACACTGCCGAGGCGCGGTGCTTTATGCTGTCGAGAAACCTCACAAGGCGGCGCTCCTGCATTCTGCCGTGCTCAATGCCCCACGAGCCCAGATGGGCGTCGCTGATGAAAAACACAGATTTGTTCATATCTTTGTTGCCATTAATCAAATCCCAGCTCCACGCGGGCTTCCTCGCTCATCATGCTCTGGTCCCATACGGGTTCAAACACCAGGTTGATGTTTGCATTACGCACACCCGTCACGCCGTCCACCTTTTGGCGCACGTCCTCAAGGATAAAGTCGGCAGCGGGGCACGACGGAGCAGTGAAGGTCATGTCCACCTCTGCATCGCCGTCGTCGTTCACCTCTATGCGGTAAATCAGTCCCAGCTCATAAATGTTCACGGGTATCTCAGGGTCGTAGACCGTGCGCAGCACGTCCACAATCCTCTCTTGAATCTCTATCTTTTCTTCTTGTGTCATCGTTTGTTTTGTTTTATGTCATACAAAGTTACTAATAAGCGGGCACAAGACAAAATATAACACGATTTTTTAATGTTTTTTATGCTACGCCCTCTCCAGTTCCAGCAGAGTCCGTTTGGCGTCCAGTCCACCGCCGTAGCCCGTCAGCGAATTGTCGCTGCCGATGACGCGGTGGCAGGGTGCAAAGATGGAAATGGCGTTGGCACCGTTGGCATTAGCCACTGCACGCACGGATTTTGGGCACCCCATTCTCCGCGCCATCTCGCCGTAGGAAATGGTTGCGCCAAAAGGTATTTTCAGCAGTTCGCGCCACACCCGTGTCTGGAAGTCGGTGCCCACAAACAGCAGAGGCACGTCAAACTCCCTGCGCCGCCCTGCAAAATACTCGTTAAGCTGCTTCTCTGCCCTTTCTATCACGTCCGTCGTCCCTTCCTGCAGCTCCGCCTTCAGCATTCGTTTCAGCCGACGGTCAACATTGCCGCGGTGCTTCTCCACCTGCCAGTCGCACAGACACAGTTTATCGCCAAACGAGCCGAGCAGCAGCACGCCACACGGTGCCGCATAGCGCTTAACGCAGATTACGTTCTTGTCCATTATTTTTATTCAAAATTATAATTTTGCAAACTTACTGTATTTTCTATGTGTCTCCAATCATCCTTTTTCATCAGGATATTGAGACAAAAATACAAATAAAAAATGAAAGAGCAAAGAAAAAGGGAGAAAACTTCACAATTATAGCCATTTTCTGTTTTTCCGTTCACTTATTTAATAGAATTCAATATTCGGGCAAATGTCCGTTTTCGGACACTTGTTTCAAAAGCGGACACTCTATACAAAATGTTTATTCATTGACAATCAAAACATTACACTTATGGCACAGATATTGCAGATAGAAAAGGCAGAACAAAGAACAACGTATAAACAGAACAAACAAATAAAAATTTAAATTAATGAGAAGATACTTATCATTCATTTCATTGGCTATTTGCCTGTGCAACACACATGCCGCAACATCCGGCAACATCATCGCAAACGAAACAATCATCGACGG
>JAGAPI010000172.1 GCA_017623335.1 Prevotella sp. | reverse complement strand
TCACCTGTGGATGCTCCCGACGGAACAGATGCCCTGCCCATAACGCCGTTTTCCAACATCACCTCAACTTCAACCGTGGGATTGCCTCTCGAATCGAGAATCTCCCTTGCATGTACATTTTTAATTTTCATCATTTCTTTTGTTATATAAAATGGTTAAACATAAGGATTATAGCAAATAAGCCGCGAAATGCTTATCCCGATTGCAAAGGTAAGCATTTCGCGGCATATAGAAAAATCACATTAACAGAATTAAAGAAACCTGAGGCGGTATCAATAAACTTATTCTGTATATTTTAGTTTTTACATTTTATATTAACGAAAGAAACTACATCTTAACCGATACCTTCTTGCCAGTATAGGTCACGCTCTTGCTTGTGCCGTCGGGCAGCTGCACCTTGAATGTGCGCTTTGCAAGCATTCCCTTGAACGAGCCGCGACGGGCGGCAATGGTGAGAGTGCGCGACTTGTCGTTCCACACCATGGGAATTTCGGTATAGGCGCCTTTCTGATAGTTGAAGTTGTCGCCCTCGTCCTCATACAGCGTGAACTCGGCATTGTCACCCGGATATACACAGAGGGTAATGTTGTCCCAAGCCTTCTCGTTGCAGTACTGGAGGTCCTGTCCGAAAGGCACGATGCTGCCCTGCCTTACATACAGCGGAGAGTGCTGAAGCGGTGCGTCGGCGCTGACGGTCTGTCCACCGTCATAGAGCTGGTTGGTCCAATAGTCATACCACTTGCCCTTTACTGCCTTGCCTGCCGGGGCAACGGTGTATTCGGGCAGATACACATTGTATTTCTTATTCTCGTTCCAGTTTACAGCCTGTTCTGCGCCTGAGTTATCATTGTTTTCGTTTTTGTTCCATCCGCTCATCTCATCGGTCTTAACAATCTTCTCCGAAGTGAACAGAGGGTCAACAACGGGACATACAAGGAGACTGTGACCGAACATAAACTGACGGCCGTTGTCCCAAACTTTCTTGTCGTTCTTGAAGTCCATAACCAGAGCACGCATAAACGAGTCGTCGTTCTTGCTCACCTGACGGCTGAGACTGTAGATATACGGCAGCATACGGTAACGCATCTTAACAGCACCGAGCAGAGCATCGTACACTGGTTCGCCCGCCTTGCCGTAATAATAGAGCTCGCGATAAACATCTGTGCCGTGGCTGCGCATCATAGGGTTAAACAGTCCGAACTGCATCCAGCGCACATAAAGCTCCTGGAACTGGGGATTTTTCGGACCTGAGAAGTTTGCATTCTGATTGTTGTATGCACCTGCAAAGAAACCGCCTATGTCGGTGTTCACATTAGGATTGGCACAAAGAGTGTGGTTGAGGCACAGCGGCACCTGACTGCGGAAACTCTGCCAAGAGCTGCCCACATCGCCACTCCAAGTGTTTGCGCCATAGCGCTGCTGTCCTGCAAAGAACGAGCGGGTGAGAATAAACGGACGCTTCACTGAGTCGCAGGCACGCTGATGGCTGTCAACACCGCCCACTGCCATGAGTGCAAAGGCATTGCGCACCGAGCGCCAG
>JAGAPI010000171.1 GCA_017623335.1 Prevotella sp. | reverse complement strand
TACGCAGCTCATTGGCTACAATGCCTATCTGCCCGACGGCAGGCTGAACAAGGCTGTTGTGGCACAGTTTCTGCTGAAGAGCGATGCCAACAAGACCGCCATCAACAATGTGGTGCATCCTGCTGTGGCTGCCGACTTTGAAAACAGCGGCAAACAGTGGCTGGAAAGCGCAATACTTTTTGAGAGCGGATTCGACAAGCGCATTGACTTCACTCATGTCATCTGTGTCACGGCGCCACTCGAAGTGCGGATAGACAGAATATGCAGCCGCGACTCCATCTCGCGCCAAGAGGCGCAGCAATGGATAGACAAGCAGATGAGTCAGGAAGAGAAAGCTGCCAGAAGCAATTTTGTCATCGACAATGACGGGAAAAAGGATTTGATAACACAAATAAACATTATAGTAAACAAACTAAATTCAGACTAAAAGAAGAAATATTATGTTACAGACAATTTTATCTATCGCCGGAAAACCGGGATTGTACAAACTTGTAAGCCGTGGTAATAACAACCTTATCGTGGAGGCTCTTGACAGCACCCACCGCCGCATGCCGGCTTTTGCCACCGACCGCATAACATCTCTTGCCGACATAGCAATGTTCACCGACACCGAAGACGTGGCACTGGGTAAGGTGCTCGCATCAATGAAGACCGTTGAGGACGGAAAGGCATGCTCAATCAACTACAAGAAGGCATCGGGCGATGAACTGCGCGAGTACTTCGCAAAGGTACTGCCAAATTACGACCGTGACCGTGTGCAGGTGAGCCACATCAAGAAGCTCATCCAGTGGTATAACATCCTGATCGAAGCCGGTGTGACTGACTTCGAGGAAGAGATGGCTCCCACTGAGGGCGACAACATAGATGACCGTAAGGAGAAATAGTGAGGAGTGTGGAGTGAGGAGTTTCCCACTCCTCCTACATCTCCTACCACTCTTACAACTCCTACCCATCCTACAAAATACAACAACTAACTAACTTCAACTTTATGCAACAAAAACGCTACGGACATTTTGACGACCAGAATCGTGAATATGTCATCACCGACCCGAAGACCCCATGGCCATGGATAAACTATCTGGGCAACGAGGATTTCTTCTCACTTATCAGCAACACCGCCGGAGGCTACAGCTTCTACAAGGACGCCAAGTTCCGCCGCATCACACGTTACCGCTACAACAACGTGCCGATGGACAACGACGGGCGGTATTTTTATATAAAAGATGCCGACACCATTTGGAGTCCGGGATGGAAGCCGTGCCGCACGCCACTCGATTTCTACGAGTGCCGCCATGGCATGGGCTACACCCGCATCACGGGAGCAAAGAACGGAGTGGAGGCATCGGTGCTTTTCTTCGTGCCGCTGAAAACATGGGCCGAGGTGCAGAAGCTCACCCTGCGCAACACGTCTAATGAGATAAAACACCTAAAGCTGTTCTCGTTCACAGAATGGTGTCTCTGGAACGCCGCCACCGACATGGAGAACTTCCAGCGCAACTTCTCTACAGGAGAGGTGGAGATCGAGGGATCAACAATCTATCACAAGACAGAGTACCGCGAGCGCCGCAACCATTATGCCTTCTACACCGTGAACACCGACATCCAAGGGGTCGACACCGACCGTGAGACCTTTGTAGGGCTCTACAGCGAGAAGTCGGCGCCCGACGCCGTGGTGGAGGGCAAGCCGCGCAACAGCCATGCCCACGGATGGAGCCCAATAGCATCCCAATATATAGAGGTGGAGCTGGCTCCCGGCGAGAGCCGCGACCTCGTGTTCCTTCTCGGATATGTGGAGAATGAACAGAACGAGAAGTTCGAGGCTCACCAGACCATCAACAAGACCAAGGCTCACGCCCTTATCGAGGCTTTCAACACCACCGCCAAGGTGGATGCCGCCTTCAATCAGCTTAACGACTACTGGAACAGCCTACTCGGCAACTTCTCCGTGGTGAGCGGCAACGACAAGCTCGACCGCATGGTGAACATCTGGAACCAGTATCAGTGCATGGTGACGTTCAACTTCTCGCGCTCGGCATCGTTCTTCGAGAGCGGTGTGGGGCGCGGCATGGGATTCCGCGACTCCAACCAGGACCTTGTAGGCTTCGTGCATCTTGTTCCGAGCCGTGCCCGCCAGCGCATCATCGACATCGCATCCACCCAGTTCCCCGACGGCGGCTGCTATCACCAGTATCAGCCGCTGACCAAGCGTGGCAACAACGATATAGGCGGCGGATTCAACGACGACCCATGCTGGCTTATCTTCGGCACTGCCGCCTATCTCAAGGAAACGGGCGACTTCTCTATTCTCACCGAGCCTGTGCCATTCGACAACCAGCCGGGCAGCGAAAAGACTCTCTTCGAGCATCTCAAAATTTCGATGGAGCACGTCACCCGCAACCTCGGACCGCACGCGCTGCCGCTCATAGGCCGCGCCGACTGGAACGACTGCCTCAACCTCAACTGTTTCTCATGGGACCCCAACGAGAGTTTCCAGACCACGGAGAACAAGAGCGAGGGCTCAAAGGCTGAGTCGCTGATGATTGCCGGACTGTTTGTGGTTACGGGCAAGGAATATGTGAGACTGTGCCGAACGCTCGCCAGTCGTGGCGAGGATGCCGCCAGGTATGGCATTGCCAGCTTTGCTGCCGAGGCTGATGCAATGGAAGCTGCCGTCAACAGCATGGACGAGGCTGTGCAGAAGCACGGCTGGGACGGCGAGTGGTATCTGCGTGCCTACGACTTCTACGGCAACAAAATTGGCTCAAACGAAAACGAGGAGGGAAAGATATT
>JAGAPI010000028.1 GCA_017623335.1 Prevotella sp. | reverse complement strand
CTCCATTGCCGCCACATCGGCAATATATTTGTCCCAGTCGGTGTTGTCGGCAACGCGTGTCATCACCACCTTTGCGCCATGTTTCTTGCCCTGAAGCTCGAAACGGTCAGCCTCGGCGCTTATTACACGGAATTCGAAGTCGCCACGCATACCAACGCCATTGTCGCCTATCTCGCTTGGATTAGCGGGGTCGGAGAAGAAATGAAACAGCTCGTTGTATTCGTCAAACGAGAGAACCACGCCCATACTCTGCTCCAGCTTGTAATGCGATGTCTGGCGTGCGCCAGCCTTAGCCACCTCATTAGCCACTGTTACGGTATTGTCAGCGTTGAATTTCACAAACATATTATAGCCTCCGTATGTGTCCTCACAGAAATATTCCATGAGCCACCCGTTAGGAGCATCCACCAGCATTTGCTGGTCTGCAGCCATTGCTTCAGCTATTCGGTCGGCAGAAGACTTGTCGAACACATTGTCCACCTCACTTGTACATGATGTATATGTAAAGGCTGCAAGCAGGAAGAACAGTATATTATATATCTTTTTCATTGTGCTATGTTTAATTTAAAGTTGTTAGATCCATGTTCTGCACCTCGGCAGAACGGCGCAGCACGATGGCACGCAGTTTCTCCAAATCTATGCCCCATGTGTCGTTGAAGTACGAGCGGACAATCTCAAGCTTAGAGTTAATGATAGCCGCCCCCTCTGCACCGGCTGCTGTCATGCGCTCTGTCCACGACTTGTCACTGCTTGTAACGTATGTGGCATAAACCTCGGCAAAATCCTCATTGTATTCACCGCTGGCATAGCCCGTAACAAATCCTTCTTTCACACCATCCACGTCTTCCACGTTAACCCAGTCGGCAGAGTGATACTTGCCAGCAGATATTGTCTGAAAGTCGGTGGAATAGTATTTCTTCTGCGTCAGGATGTGGCAGAACTCATGGTGCATGGTGTGGAAATACCAGTAGTTGAGGTCAAGCGGCAGATTTGAATGAGGTCTGAAAGCCTCGTCCTGATTCACATAAATGTTGTCAAGGTCGAGCTCATTCAGACGGAACAATGTCACCTGTATTCCACCCTCAGCAGTACCGAGTACAATCTCTCCTTGTGAGTTAAACTCAGGAGAGCCGATGAATTGGAACACACGGAATGTGTTTTCTTTCACAAAGACATCGCCGACAGCCTCTACGTATGCATCAAGCCACACATGCTTAATCATCTTTGCCATAGCCTTGGAATTGGTTATTGTGGCAGGTACTACATTATAGCTGTTGTTCGAAAGTTTATCGTTATACAGATAATTCAGCTTTATGTTGTATGGCTCTACAAAATTAGCATTAAGCCATTTGTCGAACTCTGTCTCTGTTTGAGTCGTAGGCTTAAAGATTGACTCGCCACTTGGATCATCGTTGTCGCATGAAGCCAGTACAAATCCCAGCATCATGGCAATCAATGACAGCTTTATATGTTTAATCATATCTTTACTTTTCTGTTTTTAACTTTTTAATTGTTTACTTCTCTCGGATTTGCTTCCAGACCGGCGTCAATTACATCGGTTGGCAGCTGGATGGCACCACGGAGATCACCCGCCTTGAACACAAGATTTGGCTCGTTCTCAAAGTGGTGTGTGAACTCTATGCCATAGCGCTTTATGTCAAGCCAGCGCAGTCCCTGAAGCATGGTGGTGAGTCTGCGCATGTGAAGCACCAGATAAACCATGTTTGTCTGTGTTCCCTCCTCAATGGAAAATCCCTGTGGGTTGAGCGGCTTCTTTATGGTTTCTTCACTTACGGCACGTGACGGAACTTCTGTCATCTTTATGCCGTCGAGCGAGGCATTCACGTTTTCCTCTGTAAGAGTGAGATAACATGGTGAAGTCACATCACTATGTGCCGTGAGCCATACATTCATGTCGGCAAGAGCCTCTGTGTACATCTTCTTCATGATATATGCCTCTGCACGTACAAGGATTGTCTCATCACCGGTGAATACAGGGTCCACCACATGCGGATAACCAGTATTGTTTACTTTATCTGTAATCTCAAAGTCTTCTATCAAGCTTGGCATGTACACAATTTGGGTGTTTCCATAATGCATACGTGCCTCCTCAATGGCATTATTTGCGGCACTGGAACCACCTTTGCTCCAAGGGCATTTTGCCCAAAAAGTTTGGCTTGTTATCATGTCGCGGTTGTGGGCGATACGTCTATAGCTTGAGCTTCCAGATGCGGCGCGTCCTGCTGTTGAGTATGCCGTAAGCATCATAAAGTTGCAGTTCTCACCTGTGCGTATCCATTTGTTATGAATGTCATCAACGCCAGCCAGCACAGTATAGTCACTCATTTTGCGCATCACACTCGACGGATTGCCGCCCAAAGCCTTGGTTGCATATTCTATAGCCTTATCCCAGTTATGATAATACAGGTTGAAACGTGCGGCAAAGGCGTATGCTGCCTTTGAGTTGAAATGATATTTAGGCACTGATAGATAGGTGTCATTGAGCATCGGCAGCGCCTCTTCTATGTCGGCATTGATGTTCTCATAAGTCTCACGCAACGTGCCACGCTCATTGACTGTCACACCCGACACTTTAGGATAAGGTATGCCAAGATACTCGTCGGCTTTGTCCTCGTTCCATGCCATGCAGAAAGTGTTGGCATTCACAAACATGGAGTATGCGCGGCAGAGCAGAGCCTCAGCCCTCACGGCTTTTTCCTCGGCTGTGGCATTTCCGATGCTCTCCAATGTCATATTGGCAACAGCGCATGCTGTATAGTTGCTGTTCCAAATAGCCTTGGGGTCGTCATTACCTTCAGTCTCTATGTTTTCCCAGTGATAAGCCTGTAGCTGGTTGGGCTGTGCCACATATAGCACTCCATTGTCTGTCTTATTGTCGCTGCTCATCTCGAAGATGAAGTTTGGCGAATGGCTGGGATAGGCTGATACAAGAAATTGCTTGGCTTTTTCAAGACTGTTTATTTCTGCGCGGTCATCCGGCAGTTTGTCCAGATAATCATCACATGATGTCAAGGACATAAGTCCCGCAGCCAGTAATAGTATGCTGTATTTTTTCATCTTGTTGTCTTTTTTTGTTTTTATTATTTATAATCCTATTCTTACTGTGCAGGTGAACTGACGCGCCATCGGCACGGCTACACCTCCGGTGTTATAGAATTCAGGATCCTGTCCGTTAAGCTTTTTGTCAGAGTAAATCAAGAACAGATTGGTACCCTGCAACTTTATGCTTGCATTGTTCAGATGAAGCGCAGTAAGCCATGTCTTGGGGAAATCATACGTAAGTGATATTTCCTTCATGCGGATAAAGTCTCCCTTTGCCACACGTTCAGTAGAACGGTTATAGGCATTGTATGCATAGCTGAGATACGGGTCTGCCTGTATCTGACGCAAGTCAGGTATAGCCGGAATGTTGGTCAATTTCTCGTCACCAGACATTGTCCAGCGGTTCTTAAACTCCTTAGGCATGGCGTCAAGGTCAGAATAACTTGCGTGGAACGAAGGATCCAGGCGCACCTTGTTGCCGAAAGCGTATGTGGCAAAGATGTTCAGATGCCAGTTCTTATATGTGAAGCTGTTGCCCAGTGAACCGGTGATTGTCGGGTCTGTGGGGCCTTCATATACAAGGTAGTCAATATTACGGCTTTGGAAATAGATGTCGCTGGTAACTACATCACCATTTTCATTAACCACCTGTGGTATACCATTTTTGTCGAGTCCGCGGAAATCAAATGAGAAAAGCGAACGGTATGGATAGCCCTCTTTGGCAAAACCGGTACCAGTCACCATGTTGATAATCTGTGTACGGTTTTCAAGTGAGGTAATCTCTGTCTTTACATGTGAGAATATGAAATCGGTATTCCACTTGAAGTCTTTGTTTACAATGTTTCTGCTCGAAATCGAAAGTTCCTCACCATGTGAGCGCATTGAAGCAACATTCGCATACTCGTTGATTACACCCTTTGAACCATTGGTGGTACGCATACCAATCAGGTCGTAGTTGTTACGTGTATACCAGTCGAAGGTCACGTTAAGACGGTTATTAAGGAAACCAAGGTCAACACCAAGGTTCAGCTCGTGCTTCTTCTCGTAAGTAAGGTCCGGGTTGGCAAAGTCATATACTTCAAGTCCTGACTCCTTGTCTGATGCAAACGGACGCCATGGGTTGAACGACTGTATGATAGCCTGTGAGTTTGTTACGGCTGGCTTGTCACCTGTAAGCGAATAGGATGCTTTTACAGTGGCATGTGTGAATGCTGTGCCGAAGGTCTTTTCCCACCAAGGCTCCTCGTGGGCATTCCATGCTCCAGATACGTTCCAAGTTGGCAACCAACGTGCTGAACGCGACTTACCCAAACGGTTAGAGCCTTCATAACGGGTGGTTCCGTTTATCACATAACGTCCCCTCCACGAATAAGTGGCTGTGGCAAAGAATGACACCTCGCGGTTGTACGAGTTTGTCAGCTTGTAATACATATCGTTCTGCTCCGAAGCCTGCTTGAAATACAGATAGTCGTATGCTCCGAGATAGCCCATGTCATACTGCATGCCCACACCGTTGAAATAGCTGCGGTTACGGTCGGTATTGTTTATCTCCATACCGCCATAGAGATTTACTATGTGGTCTTCGTTATACACATCGTTGTAGCTTGCTGTAGCACGGAAGTCATAGCTGCTCATCTTGTATTTTGTCTCACGGTAGAAACCACCGTTTGGCAATACAGTGTTAGGCTTGGAATTTGGCTGGTCAGGGTCTGTGTACAGCCATGGGTTGTTATCACGTATGGTCGCATCGTCCATGGCACGGAACGACATTGCCATATTTGAATTTTCGCGAATCTGATTAGCCTGCGTTGTCGTTGAATACTTGTAGGCAGCCAGAACGCCAAGCTCAACCTTGGTTATAGGCTTATATTTCAACTCTGCCTGAAATTTCAGGTCCACCACATCGTAGTCCATAAAGTTATTTGCCAGCTCATTATGAATGTTGAACGGCGCATAGTTCCTTACATAGAATGTATTAGGATCCAATGCACGGCTTGAGTTGATGGCATATGAGTAAGGGTTGATGTCAAAATCACGGCTCACCTCGCCCGTAACCGCATTTACACTCTGGCTCGTAGTACCTGGGGCACGCTGATTACGATAAGAAGAGTTTGCAATCAGGTTAAGGGTCACCTTCTTGTTGATATTATACAGTGCATTGATAGATGCTGTATAGCGGCGCACCTTCGACTGTTCCGTCCATCCTGGATCGTCCATCAGTGAGAATGAGGTATAATATTGTGCCTTGTCAGTACCGCTCGACATACTTATGGAGTGGTTCTGCTGAATAGAATTTGAGAACAGCTCGTCAAACCAGTTGGTGTTGCGCATCTCAGCCTCACCCAGATATTCGTTCATTGCCTTCTCTGTATGGGCAAGTGCGAATTTGCCGGTTGCCGGATCGTAGGTGTTCATCAGATGATACATCTTTCCATACACACCACTTGAAGAAGCACGGTAAGTACGTCCGAAACTGATAAGACCGTTTGCCTCCAGTTCCTTGTAAATACCCATTTGCTCCTGAGAGTTCATGATGTTGAAGTTGGCATAGCTTGGCTTCAGACGCATGGTAAACTCACCTGTGTAGTTAATACGTGTCTGACCAGCCTTACCTTTTTTGGTAGTGACAACAATCACACCCGACATTGCGCGTGCACCATAGATAGATGTGGCACTACCGTCTTTCAATATCTGGAAACTCTCAATGTCATCGGCATTGAGTCCGGCAATAGCAGAAGAAATAAGGGTTTCCGCATCACCTGAAGAAAGCTGGTCGGCATCAACCTCTGTCACATCTTCCATAATCACTCCGTCAACGACCCACAAAGGTCTTGAAGAGCCATAGATACTCGTTGCACCGCGCACACGAATCTTCGGAGCGGTACCGAATGTACCAGAAACGTTCTGCACACTCACACCGGCGGCACGACCTTCAAGCGAACGGCTAATATCGGCAACACCGTCAAGGCGTGCCTTTTCCGCATCCACTTTTGTAGATGCTCCGGTAAACAGGCGCTTGTCCATCTTCTGCATACCGGTGACAACAACATCACCGAGCACTTGTCCATCGGCAACAAGAGTCACCGTCATACCGTTCTTTGCCGTAACAGTCTGGGTAGTCATACCCACATAGCTCACCTGGAGCTTCTTACCGTCGGGAACATTTATTGAGAAATGTCCGTCGATGTCGGTTGTGGTACCTGTCTTAGAGCCCACAATCTTGATTGTGGCGCCTATGACAGGCTGACCGTCCTCCTGAGAAATTACGGTACCTTTAACTGTCCTTTGGGCAAATGCCGTGTATACTACGAGCACGAGGCACGCCAAAAGCGTCATGAGTCTTTTTTTCATAAATTCTCTCTTTTTAGTTTAAAAAATTAATTATAACGTTATTATTCTCTCTCTCTTATTACATTTTTCCTGAATACACCTTATTTATATATAAGGGCAGAATTTGGAAAAGTTTTATGTATATCTTATCCTGCTCTTTTGCACACCTCG
>JAGAPI010000170.1 GCA_017623335.1 Prevotella sp. | reverse complement strand
GGCGAGTATTCTATAGAAGCAGCCCCGTAGATGTTGCGGCACACCTTCCATATCTTTTGCCTCACGTCCTCGCTGTCCTCGTAGCAGAAATGCAGCGGCTTCGAGGGATTGTTCTCCACGGTGTCCACCAGCAGCCGTGCCAGCTCCTCGCCGCCCTTGCCGCCCTCGGCAAACACGTTGTTCTCGGCAAAGCCCACGCCAATCTCCTTGCAGTGCTCGCGTACCAGTGCCATCTCCTCATCGGTGTCGGTGGCATAGCGGTTGAAGGTCACGATTACGCTCTGTCCGTAGCTCTGCATGTTGCTCACATGCTTGTCCAGATTGGCGAATCCTCGCTTCAGTCCCTCTATGTTAGGCTCCTTTATCAGTTTCTCGTCCACACCGCCGTGCAGTTTCAGAGCCTGAGCCGTTGCCACTATCACCGTTGCCTTAGGACACAGCCCAGCCTTGCGGCACTTTATGTCGAAGAACTTCTCTGCCCCGAGGTCGGCACCGAATCCAGCTTCAGTAATGGTGTAGTCGCTGTACGACATTGCCATCTTTGTGGCGAGGATGGAGTTGCAGCCGTGAGCAATGTTTGCGAACGGACCGCCGTGGATTATCGCCGGAGTGTTTTCTGTTGTCTGCACCAAGTTGGGCTTTATGGCGTCCTTGAGCAAAAGGGTTATCGCTCCCGTCACTCCCATGTCCTCAACTGTGAACGGCTTGCCGTCGGCGGTGAAGCCGAGGAGAATCTTGCCGATGCGGCGGCGCAGGTCTTCGAGGCTTGTCGAGAGACAGAGTATCGCCATTATCTCGCTTGCCGGCGTGATGTCGAAGCCTGTCTCTGTGGGCACTCCGTTGAGCCGTCCGCCAAGTCCCGTCACTATGTTGCGCAGCGAGCGGTCGTTCACGTCCATCACCCTGCGCCACAGAATCTGCTTCATGCCTCCCCCGTCATACCGGTTCTGGTAGATATAGTTGTCGGGCAGGGCAGCAATCATGTTGTTTGCCGATGTGATGGCGTGGAAGTCGCCGGTGAAGTGCAGGTTGATGTTCTCCATAGGCAGTGCCTGGCTGTAGCCTCCTCCTGCGGCTCCGCCCTTCATTCCGAAGCACGGACCGAGCGAAGGCTCGCGCAGTGCCACGATGGCGCGTTTGCCTATGCGGTTCAGTGCGAGCGTCAGTCCAAGTGACACCGTAGTCTTTCCGTTGCCAGCCTTGCTGGGGGTGATGCTGGTCACGAGCACAAGATTGCTCTTCTTGGCGCGCTCCTCATCGATTTGCTCCAGTGGAATCTTTGCCATGTAGTGACCGTAGGGCAGAATGTTTTCCGCCCCTATTCCTGCCATGTCGGCTATCTCTCCGATTTTCTTAAGCGGGGTGCTCTCCGCTATCTCTATGTCTGTTTTCATATTTTTGCCTTCTGTTTGTTGATTTTTTTGTTTTACGCTGCAAATATACGAATTTTTTCTTTTATCACCAAAAGAAAAGGAGAAAACAGACTATGTGACTGTGATTTTCTGCCGGAATCGGGCTTAAAATTTTTCTCATGCCGGCTTTCTCTTTTTTGTAGCGCAATATTTTAAATTCTGTAGAGCTAGAGAAAAAATTCTGTAGAGCTAGAGAAAAATTTTTGTAGAGCTAGAGAAATATTACAATATTGACAGGAAATAAAAATAAATAAAGTTAATTTGTTTTGTGGTTCGTATGATTTACAGTAACTTTGCACATTCAATAATTGTAAATAAAGCTAACGTTATTTTAAAGTATATGAAAATAGCATTGATAGGTTACGGCAAGATGGGCAAGATGATTGAGAAGATTGCCCTCGGCCGCGGACATGAGATTGTGAGCATTATAGACATTGACAACCAGGAGGATTTTGACAGTCCCGAGTTTGCATCGGCAGATGTGGCGATAGAGTTTACCGCTCCGCACACGGCATACGGAAACATTGTGCGCGCCTTCAGCCACGGCGTCAAGGTGGTGAGCGGCTCCACCGCATGGATCAGCGACCACAAGGAGGATGTGGAGCGTATGTGCGGCAAGGAGGGCAACACGCTGTTCTGGGCTTCCAACTACTCCATCGGCGTGGCGATTTTCTCTGCTGTCAACAGGTATCTGGCAAAGATTATGAACGGATTTGAGCAGTACGATGTCACAGAGGTGGAGACCCATCACATTCACAAGCTCGACCATCCCTCGGGTACGGGCATAACTCTTGCTGAGGAGATTATCAGCAATCTTGACCGTAAGGATTCATGGGCTGTGGGCACGCTCACCGCTCCCGACGGAACTGTTACGGGCAGTGAGGAGGCGGCTCCCGGCGTGCTGCGAATCGACAGCATCCGAAGCGGCGAGGTGCCTGGCATACACACCATCACTTACAACAGCGAGGCGGATATGATAACCATTACTCACGACGCCCACAACCGTCAGGGCTTTGCCTTGGGAGCCGTTCTTGCAGCCGAGTTTACTGTGAGCCACAGCGGACTGCTCACCATTAGCGACATGTATAAGTTCTAAGGCGATGGATACAAAAAAGAAACCTCTCAACATGAAAGTGCAGTGGACAAAGTTCATCGTTGTCCTGGCACTGTATATCGCGTTCCTTGTGTGGCTCAAGAGCTGGCTGGGCATCATTGTGATACCGTTTATCTTTGATGTGTATATCACGAAGAAGATAAAGTGGCAGTGGTGGAAAGAGGCCGAGAGCCCTGTGGTGAGATTTGTCATGTCGTGGGTCGACGCCTTGGTGTTTGCCCTTGTGGCAGTGTACTTCATCAACCTGTTCTTCTTCCAGAACTACGTCATTCCGTCGAGCTCGCTTGAGAAATCACTGCTCACGGGCGACTATCTGTTTGTGAGCAAGATGAGCTACGGGCCGCGCATTCCGCAGACTCCGCTCACCATGCCATTGACTCAGCACACCCTGCCTGTGGTGGAATGCAAGAGCTACATAGAGTGGCCGCAGTGGGAATATCGCCGTGCTGAGGGACTGGGCAAGGTGCAGCTCAACGATATTGTGGTGTTCAACTATCCTGCCGGCGACACCATCTTCACCAATCCGCAGTATGCCGACTTTTTCTATCAGATAGTCTACGGACGCGGCATGCAGTCGTGGATGAACCGCCCCAATCCCGACTCGCTCACTGCGCTGCAGCGGATAAAATACTACAACGAGATTTACCGCATAGGCCGTGAGGACGTGAACCTCAACCAGCTGGAGTTCGGCATGGTGGACAGCCGCCCTGTTGACCGCCGCGAGAACTATGTGAAGCGCTGTGTGGGACTGCCGGGCATGACCCTGCAGATAAAGAACCGCGTGGTGTATCTCGACGGCAAGGCAAACAAAGAGCCGGAGAATGTGCAGTACACATACTATGTACAGCTGAAGCAGCGCATACCCGAGGAGCTGGTGGACGAGCTGGGCATCTCGAATGAAGACCTTATGAGCCTTAACACTGCAGGCTATATGCCGCTTACCAAGCACGCCGTGGCGGTGCTGGCAGCGCGCAAGGATATTGTCGAGTCGATAACTCTCAACACCGACTGCGACGACACCGATATATATCCTGTCAATGGCAACAAGCACTGGACGCGCGACAACTACGGTCCCGTGTGGATTCCGGCAAAAGGCAAGAGCATCAACCTCACGCTTGACAACATAGCAATCTATGAGCGCCCGATAAGGGTGTATGAGGGCAACGACCTCAATATCACCGACGACGGCAAGATAATAATTAACGGCAAGGAGGCAAGGAGCTACACGTTCAAGATGGATTACTACTGGATGATGGGTGACAACCGCCATAACTCTGCCGACTCGCGCTATTGGGGATTTGTGCCCGAGGACCACATCGTGGGCAAGCCGATATTCATCTGGTGGAGCAGCGACCCCGACGGCCGCGGCGTGAGGTGGAACCGTCTGTTCAACCTTGTTGACAACATAAAATAAAAAACGGGATGGCAGAATCAAAGAACGCGGCGGTGGAGTCGAAGAGCGTTATCCTGTCATCTGCATATTTCGGTCCTGTGCAGTGGTATCAAAAGCTGAACAGGGCCGAAACCATATTGATTGAGCAACACGACAGTTACCGAAAGCAAACATTCCGCAACCGCTGCATGATTGCCGGTGCCAACGGCGTTGAGGCTCTCACAATACCTGTGGAGCGTCCCTCAGCCACGCCGCTTCACCACACCGCCATGAAGGATATGCGAATAAGCGACCACGGCAACTGGCGCCATGTTCATTGGAACGCATTGGTGGCGGCATATAGCGACAGCGCTTTCTTTGAGTATTATGCCGACGACATACGGCAGTTTTACGAACAGCGGTGGGATTATCTGCTCGACTACAACGAGGCTATATATAGTGTAATGTGCGGTTTGCTTGATGTGGATTTAAGCGGCAAGCGTATCAGCCGTTCCCAACAGTATGCTCAGGAGCCTGAATTTGCCGACTACCGCGAAGTTATCGACCCTAAGCACCCGTTGCCCGACGGCAGTTTCATTCCCCGTCCTTACTATCAGGTGTTTGCCCGTAAGCACGGGTTCATTCCTAACCTCAGCATTCTCGACCTTCTTTTTAATATGGGGCCTGAATCCATTCTTTATCTGTAGTGACTTGTCCTTTAACTTCTTGAATATTGATATTCATCACCAGCGGCAGATGGTCGCTGAATCCGTTGCGCTGATACTTGGGACCGTTGTATGTGCGGCAGGGTTTTCTGCCGCCGTGTGTTTTATCATCTTCGGTGAGAAACGGCATGTCGTTGATATATACCGAATGAATGCGCTGACGTATCGTTTCACTCACGAAAATATGGTCCAGACTGCCCCATCTTCCCTTATAGCGGTAGGTGCCTTTAGCACCGTTCTTGCCTTTTGCCTTGGCGGTTGCGTCGTGCAGGTTGTGGGTGGCAATTGCTCGCAGCGGTGCATCGCCGGCATAGTCGTTGAAGTCGCCGGCTATTATTATGTTGGCATCAGGATTTATAGCCGTTATACTGTCGGTTGACTCGCACAGCCGTTGTGCCACAGCCATGCGGAACGGACGGCTTTTCATTTCGCCTCCCAGCCGGCTGGGAGCGTGGAGTACGAATATGTGCAGGGTGTCATGTGAGTTCATCGTTCCGCTTACATAAAGAATATCCCGCGTGGGGCGCATGTCTTCCTTTCGCTTTATTCTTAATGGGTAATGACGTATTGGCGTAAATGTCTCGCGGTAGAGCAGGGCAACGTCTATGCCGCGCTGATCCTCCGAATTTGTCATGAGGTAGCTGTAGTGGGCGTTGCGCAGCAGGCTGCGCTTTGTGAGCGCTGTCATCACCGTGTCGTTTTCCACCTCGCAAAGCGCCACGAGGTCGGGCAGACGGGTATCGTTGTCAAAAGAAGGTGAACAGGCAATCACCACTTTGGCTATGCTGTTCACCTTGTGCCAATATTTTTTCGGAGTCCACTGCCTGCTGCCTGTCGGCAAATATTCATAGTCATTTTTCAGACTGTCGTGATAACAGTCGAACAGGTTCTCACAGTTCAGTTCCATGAATGTGAAAAACGAGCCTATGGCAAGCAGCAGCGAATACATAATCTGTTTTTTAGTGCCGCTGGCGGCGCACGGTCATACGTGCTCCTGACGAAGAGGATGATGAAGACGAAGACTTAGGGCGTTTTGCTTTCACGCTCTTTGTGTTGCTGCCGCTTCTGCGTCCCGTAGTTTTTTTCTTCGTAGCTTTCACCGTCTTCGGGTCGAGCTTTGCAATGCTGTCGAGAGAATCCTTTTTAGCCTGGTCGCCAAAAATGTTTTTCTCAAACAGAGCAAGCTCATTCTCTATTTTCTTTTGCTCCTTTGCCAGTGCGCTGTCGTTGGGACAGTATTGCGCCAGAGTCCTGCCGAGCATGTTGTTGGTCTTGTATATCTTGCCCTTGTATTTATTCATGGTGAAAAAGTCCTCCATGGTCATCACCGCGGCATTGTTGAGATTGCTGGTCATCACGGTTTGGCGGCTGAGGAAAGGAGCCAGGTCGCTGTATTTCACCCAGAACAGCGGATACTTGGCAGGCTCGCCGCCAAAGTCATCGTCGCGCACCATTATTGGGCACAGTGCCAGCACCTTGCGGTGGAAGGTGGAGTTTGCCTGATTGAAGTATGCGCTCTCCTTGAGATAGTACATCTTGACTTCCGATGACGGTATGTCGCTGTTGTCCACACGCAGTTTGCCGTTCTTCTCCTCGTAAAAGATGTGATAGTTGTCGAGGATTGTCTTCATCGTCACCTTTGACTCGTTGCTGAACACTTCGTTGCCGTCAAGACGGTATTCATACACGGGGATATAGCCGTTGAGCGCCAGCTTGAAGATATATGTGAACAGGTTCATCTGTTTCTCCACCACCTCTACAGGATAGTACAGTCCTGCATTGTCATCCTGGTTAAGGTCAATCTCACGGTATATGTCACGTCTCCAAACCACATCCTCAGGCATTTCCAAAGCTGTGGGATACATCAGCTGGGCGCGGCGCGACAGACCTTGGTTCTGTGTCTGGTTCTTTGCCGCAGCGTTTGCCTCAGCACGGCGTTTTGCAGGCTGTGCCTCTATTCCGATGGCGATAGCCGCCATAATCATCGTCAGTAATATCTTCCTCATTATATCAATTCAATTCGTAAATTAATAATTTGTAACTTAGTCTGCAAACGCATCGTGAAAAATGGGTTAAGCTATTTGATTCTTCATTTTTCACTCTTCATTCTTCATTTCACTATCACCTCCATCGAGGCGTTGAGCTTGCGCTGTATTCCGTCGGGTCCCACGGCAGTGATGCGTGAGATGTAGAAGCGGCGGTTGCGTGTCAGCTTTCTGAAGGTATCCTTCTGACGTGCCGAGAATTGTGCCCCGTCGCTTACCATAGGCACGGCATTACCCATGTTGTCGAAAAACACAGTCTCAAAACTCAGCACCTTAAACGCTATGTCGAGTATGCCGTCGTCAATGGCGGCGTTGATGCCGCTGGCTCCCATCAGGCTTGCCTTGCTCAATGCCCCGCCACGGTAGCGGCTTGGGTTGCCGTGCTCGTCAGCCATGGCTATGAATGCCGTTGGGTCGGGAAGCTTGCGCACATGGAAGGTGAACTGTCCCATTTGCTGTGCCTTGCCCGTGTTGGTCGACGACACTGTGATAGTCACGTCTTTGCCCACAGCACCTGGACGGGCTATGTATTTGCCTGGAGCCACCGGGGTGAGCGTTCCACCGCTGATGCTTGCTGAAATCTTGTTGAGCGGCACACCCGGCACACTCACGCTTATGGGGTTGTTGTATCCGGCATAGAGCACGTTCATGAGGTCTGCCGAAACAGTTGCGCTCGGGTCTACTACCGTGTATTTCTGACTGAAGTCGCGGCGTATCTTGTCGCCGTTGCCGTTAACGGTCTCGATGAATCCCGCAAGGGTGAAGTCACCTGTTCGTCCGCATACAGTCTCGTAGAGTCCGTTTTTCAGGTTCACGCGCGTGTTTCCTATATAAATGTCGGGCACTTGTGTGGTGTCAACTGCCGCCATTACAATCTGTGCCGAGAACTTGTCGCCTCTCACAATGGTCTGTGCATTGGGTATCACGTATGCGTTGAGCGAGTTCACGCGGATGTCCTTCACGTCAATGTTTGCCACAAGTGTATGCAGCACCTCCCCCTCAGCATATCGTATATCGCTCTGCAGTTTTGACAGCAGTGTCACGGCTGCCGCCACAGGCATGTCCTCAAACATATATTCCTGCCAGTTTTTCCCCATGGTTACGGCGTTGGCTGGAATCTCTGTGGTCAGATTACTGGCAATTATGGCACGCTGCTCCTCGCTGGTGACCATTTTCAGAATACGGTTGCGAAATGAGTTGATGGCGTTGTAGAGGTTTTTGCCCTGTCCGCGTCCTGGAGCCAGCATAACCTGATTGGCTGCCTCAAGACTTTCCTTGTTCTTTATGTTGTGAATGTCACCGTCATCACCGTCCGCCTCTTTCACTATGGCTGTCTTGAGCTGCTCCGCAAAGTTGTAGAGCGAGTCGCTCATGCGCTTCACCTCCTGTGCTTTGTCAAACCATGCTTTTACTTTTGCCGGGTTTGCCTTCAGTTGGGATTCAAGGTCATTATAAATTCCCTGATTCTCCTTTGTCGAGTTTTGGGTGGTGCGGTTGAGGCTTTCCTCCACAACAGAGAATCCCTCAAGCACCTCGGTGGACACGTTGAGGGCAAGCATTGCCATGAGTACGACGTACATCAGATTAATCATTTTCTGACGTGGCGATACCGGTTTTTTCTTTATAGCCATCCTTGCTGATAGTGTTATATTATTTATTAGCAGTCATCGACTTATTTGTTCATAGTCGTGACTCATTTGTTCACAGTCATCGACTCAATCATGCGGGCGTAAATTTTGTTAAGCTCCGTAATCTGGTCTGCCAGTTTGCGTGTCTGACCGTTTATCTCGTCAATGGTGCCAATCTGTGAACTTGCGCTTTTGAGCTGCATTTCGTAAATCTTGCAGATGCCGGTGAGCGTGCGGTTGAGATTTTCCATCTCTTCAGAATCCTGAGTGAGGCGGCGGCTCTGCTCCGACACTTTCTGAAGTGTCTCGGTGAGG
>JAGAPI010000169.1 GCA_017623335.1 Prevotella sp. | reverse complement strand
TACAGAGCAGGAAGTGAATGAATACAAGAACAATCCCGATACTGACATATCGCAGATTATCGACGACGGCATTTTCATTGCCCGCAACGCCTGCCAGTGGAGCAGTGCCGACAAAGGGGCAGAATGTGTTCAGTCGTTAGGGCACTCCATGAATGCCGTCCGTTTACCCAAGAACAAAACCCTCTCATACACTTTCGACTGCGGGCGGGAAGGCGATGCCGTGCTGAGAATCGCCCTCATCCCCACACAGCCCAACGACACCGGCGACCTGCGCGTTGCCGTGAGCATGGATGATGCCGAGCCACAGGTGTTCAGCCTCAAAGAGCCTTTCCGTTCCGAGCGATGGAAACTGAATGTGCTCCGTGCCCAAGCCGTCAGAGAAATGCCTGTAAAAATGCAGAAAGGCAGCCACAAAGTAACGATAAAGGCATTGGATAATCACGTGGTGATAGACCAGTGGATGCTCGACTTTGACACACAACGCAAGTTCTATATGTTTCCCGTGAAACCTACCTACGAATAAACAAAACTTACGACAAACAATGAAAAAAACTATTCTATCATTATTGACTGCGTTCATAGCTATTATATGCCATGCACAAGTCAGCGACAGTTTTCAGGGCATAATGCCCGTGACCGACCACAAGATGATGAAAACGCTCAACGGCAAGTGGAACCTGAAGATTGTAGAAGGTATCAGCAACGACGCCACAGTGCCCGCCCAAGACCACACATGGAGCAGAATTGCCGTGCCGGGCTGCTGGGAGGCGTATGGCTTATGCAAGCCCCGATACGACAGTCCAAGTCCTCTAACGGGCTACTACCGCACAACATTCACCGTGCCCCAAGCGTGGCGCGGAATGCGCATAGTGCTGCGCTTCGACGGCGTGCTCTACGGCTACGACCTATGGATTAACGGCAAGCGGGCCGGCTCGTGGCGATCGGCATACAACACGGCGCTCTTCGACATCACCGACTGTCTCGACAAGAAGCATGACAGCCAGCAGCTTGCCATGCGTGTGATAACACAGTTTCCAGGCAGCGACTTCGACACAAACGACGACTGGGCGCCTTGCGGCATCTTCCGCGATGTCACTCTGATGGCTGTCCCCAACATCCATCTCTCCGACCTCACCATCACTCCAAGGAACACCGGCGAGGTAAACATCAGCACCAAGATAGCCAATGCCGACAAACATACCGCCATAAGCCATGAAATCCTCGACGCACAGGGCAAGGTGGTGGGAATCAGCCATGTGGAGCAGCCTCATCTCTGGACGGCTGAGACTCCGTATCTGTATACCCTCCGCACAACACTCACCCGCAAGGGCAAGCCCCTGCAGACTTTCGAGCATAAGTTCGGATTCCGTGAACTGACCGTCGACGGGAAAATTCTGAAGCTGAACGGACAACCCATAAAGCTGCGCGGAGTGACATGCCACAGCACCGACCCAAAGACAGTAAAGGTTATCAGCGATGAGCTGACTCTGAAGGATATGAAGCTGATGAAAGAGGCTTCAATAAACTATATCCGCACATCCCACTATCCGCGAGAGCCGCGCTTCTACGAACTTGCCGACTCGCTCGGCTTCTATGTCATCGATGAGGTGCCATTCGGCTATGGCGACAAAAACCTTGAAAAAGAGGAGTTCTACCCTGTGCTGCAGCAGCGTGCCCAAGCCACCATACGCCGCGACAAGAACCACGCTTCAGTAATTATATGGAGTCTTGGAAACGAAAATCCACTCACAGAGATATGCCAGCGGCTCGGCAGCTACGTTAAGAGCGAGCTTGACACCGTCCGCCCTATATGCTACCCGCAGGTGGGAAGCTATTTCCGCCGCTTCAATTACGACTTCCCCAAAGTTGCCGACATCTACGCTCCCCACTACCCTACCACCTCACAGCTCGCCGATTTCTATCAGCGTGCCGACCGTCCCGTAATCTTCACCGAGTACTGCCACACGCTGGGCATCTCGCTCGAAGACCATGACCGCCAGTGGGAAATAATAGAGCGCACACCGTGGATAGCAGGCGGCAGCGTATGGGAATGGGTTGACCAGGGCATGCCGTTCTCATGCCAGCCCAGGAAGAGTTTCTACGGCTACGAGGAAAAGGTATACACATCGCCCACAGGCGGCTTTGAGATGTGCGGCAATAAAGGCACCGACGGCCTGCTGTATGCCAACCGCACTCCGCTGCCCAACTATTATGAGCTGCAACACAACTATGCGCGGGCAGCTGTGACAGACAGCATCATCAGTCTTGCCCCCAATCAGACGGCAGCCACACTGCACATTCGCAACCGTTTCGACTTCATCAACCTGAAGGACAACGTGACATTCAGATGGACGCTCACAGCCGACCGCGACACCATTGCCGTCGGAGCATTCTCACCCGACTGCAAACCCCATCAGTCCACTGCCTATTCCCTACAGATGCCGCAAACCCTCGACACCAAGAAGATATGTATTCTCAACATCGAGATAAGCGACGCACAGGGAAACACATTCAACCGCCACGCCATCCGCATAAACCCGACAGACCTGACCGAACGTCTGCTTGCCGGGCTTACCGTGCCCACCGCCAATCCTATGGGCATGATACAGGACAAGCCGTTGGTGCGTGCCGGACGTAAAGCCACGCTCGCCGAGACGCTGAAGGTCGGCTCTAAGCGTCTGGAGCGATACCTGCTTCCATTATCTCCCGACGGCACCTCGGCAGGTACTGTCAAGACCGACATAAAGACCGAGACCGTAGGCAACGCCACATACTGCACATTTGCCCTGACTCCCGACACCACGGACACTTTCCTTTCGGAACTCGGCATTGCAATGCTGCTCGACTCAAAGATTGACCGCGTGCAGTGGATAGGCAACGGCATAATGCCTACTTATCCCGGACGCTACCGTGCCGGACGCTACGGATTCTGGGCTTTACAGCAGGGCGACTTGTATTTTGAGGGCAACCGCAGGGGCGTGGACGCAGCCATGCTCACCGACAAAGACGGCAACGGCATATTGCTTATATGCCGCAACGGCAACGTCAGTTTCGAGCAGACCGACCGCGGCATCGTGCTCACATATAATGCCGCCGTATCAGGACAAGGGCCCAAATTCTCACGTACCGCCTTTCCCGTCATTGCCAAGAAAACGGGAACCGTCAGTGGTGATTTCTATCTCTATCGCATAGAGGCGGAAAAAACACCGCAACTGCTCCATACACTCTTTGCCAAGCCCCATACCGTTCCTTCACCCTACAATCCTTTCAAGACACAATATGACACCTATCTTATGAAGTTTGAGGATATAGTAGGGAAATAGGAATACAGAAGTTCAATAAATATATGTTAAAAATTAAATTTTCCTCTACAAAAAATTATTTTCAGCTAAACATTCCGTTAAAACGCGGTATTTTCGGGGTGTAGCGTTACCGTCAAATTTTTCAAAGAGTGCATGTTATTTCCGCATCAGCAATAACAGAGAACAGACAGAACGAGGGTGTGTCACAAATGAAAACAGGCAATCATAATGAGATAAATCAGGCACGGGCAAGCTCGATTTTCCGCTCAGTTCGCACGAAAATTGGCTTTTCCTTCGGTCGTCAATCGTTGATTCCTCATTTTTCTTTGACTTTGTCTAACATTGTTTCTTCACTCTTCATTCTTTTTTGTCTTTCCTCTATAAAAAACGTTATTTTTTTATTTTGCTGAGCTATAATTC
>JAGAPI010000168.1 GCA_017623335.1 Prevotella sp. | reverse complement strand
CTGTCGACCCAGCACAACTACGACTGGTTCCCATCGTTCTCCGCCGGCTGGAGAATATCTGAAGAAAGTTTCATGGAAGGTACCAAAAGCTGGCTCAGCGACCTGAAAATCCGCGCCGCATACGGTGTGAACGGAAACGACATCATTGCCAACGATGCCTTCTACGCCAAATACTCTGCCGACCTCGACCGCGCCGCATACGCCATCAGCGGAGGAAACACGCTGTCATCGGGAGCTCTCCGCGCACGCAGCACCAATCCCGACCTGACATGGGAAAAGACATATCAGACAAACGTGGGCTTCGATGCCTCGCTCTTCGGCAGCAAGCTGCTCCTCTCGTTTGACTATTTCTATAAGAGAACCAAGGACATGCTCGTGGAAAAACCATACATCGCAACCATAGGCGAGGGCGGCTACTGCTGGTACAACGGCGGAGAGATGGAAAACAAGGGCGTTGAGATAACCACCGAGTGGCGCCAGACGCTGAAAAACGGCATCAACTACAACATCGCCCTCAACGTGACGGTGATGAAAAACAAGGTGACCGACCTAATGAAGGACATCTACTACACATGGGGCGGCGGAAACGGAATAGACAAGAGCATCGTAGGACAGGCGCTCGGCTCATGGATGGGCTACAAGACCGATGGCATATTCCGCACTCAAGAGGAAGTGGACGCATACAATGAAAAATACAAAGTAAGTTTCGGACACCCGGCAGTGGGACGCATACGCTATGTTGACACCAACGGCGACGGCGAGATAAACAACCGTGACCGCACGTGGCTCGGCACCGACCTGCCCAAGGCGCAGTTTGGTCTGAACCTTGGCGCCAACTGGAAAGGTTTTGACGTGAGCATGTTCTTCAACAGCATCATCCGCGATGCATGGAACAACTCTAAGTATTACACCGACTTCTTCCCGCTCTGGACGGGCAACCACGGCACACAGCTCCTCGATGCTGCAAGGGCTTACGACCAGTATCTGCAGACAGGACGCTACACGTCTTCTGTTCCCGCTCCGTCGATTGACAACCTGAACAACGAAAACGAAGGCTCGGAATATTACATCGAGGACGGCTCGTTCATCCGTCTGAAGACGCTCTCAGTGGGTTACTCATTGCCGCAGAACATTCTGAAAAAGCTGAGCATGACAAAGGCACGCATATATTTCCAGGCACAGAACCTCTTCACAATCACCGGCTATAGCGGTGCCGACCCTGAAGGCTTGGGCTATCCCTACGCATTGCCGCGCCAGTACACACTGGGTATTCAATTCGGTTTCTAAACTTAACATAAAACATTTGCACAATTATGAAATTCAAAAATATATTATATGCTGCATTGACGGGCATGACGCTGACTGCCTGCAGCGACAGCTTTCTTGAGAACAAGCCTCAGGGAGTGCTTTCAGAAGGAAACATGGACGACCCCAAAGCCGTGAATCTGCTGATAAACAGCGCATACGCTACATTCGGCTGCCGCTATGCCGACTCAAACGACCCGCATTTCTATCCCGTCACCAACTGGAGCTATGGCGAGGTGCGTGCCGACAACGCCTATAAAGGCGGCGGCAGCGAGACCGACATCTGGGAGATTCACGACATGGAGACGGCGAAGATACAGCCCAACAACGGTCTGCTCGACGGCAAGTGGTTCAACGTATACTGCGGAATCTCGCGCTGCAACTCTGCAATACGCGCCCTCAACAAAATAGATGAGAATACACTGAAAGAGAAAGCCACACGCATTGCCGAGGTGCGGGTTATCCGAGACCACTGGTATTTTGAGTTGGTGAGACTCTTCAACCGCATTCCTTACATGGACATCGACCTGCCGCAAAACGAATATACAAATGTGAGGAACGATGAGTTCACACGTGAGCAGCATCTCGACCGCATTGCCGACGACCTGCTCGACGCTGCCAATGACCTGCCCGACAGCCAAAGCGAGGCAGGCAGAATGAACCGCCGCATTGCGCTGGCATACGCTGCCAAGGTGAAGCTCTACCGTGCGTATGAGGAAGACCCGCAGACCAATAAAGTTGTCAACATCAACAAGACTGTGCTTCAGGAAGTTGTCGACATAATCAACAGCATCCAAGGCTACGATCTGCTTGCCGATTTCCAGCAGCTCGATCTGCTTGAATACGAGAACGGTCCTGAATCGGTGATGGCAATACAGTTCTCTAAGGACGACGGTTCGAGCGGCGTGGGGCGCATCAACTGGTCGAACCTGCTCAATTCTATGACAGGTCCTGGCTGTCCGTGGCAGGGCGACGGCTTTTTCCTGCCCTCGCAGGACCTTATCAACGCCTATCAGACCGATGAGAACGGACTGCCGATGTTCGACTATCAGTCGCACGATGATTACGGCAAGGTGAACATCAATGCCGATGGCAGCTATTATCTGTCGAATGTCAGCGGCAACGTTGACCCTCGTCTTGACTTCGTAACGGGCCGTCCCACCATACGTTACAAAACCTACACGGCAGCTCCCTGCGGACTTTGGGTGCGCAACGCCGACGCTTACGGCTATAACAACACCAAGCGCTTCTGGCTCTCACCCGAATCGCCCGAAGCCACTCAGGGATGGCCTTGGGGTGCATCGGCTCTCAACTGGCAGATTATCCGTTATGCCGACCTGCTGCTTTACAAGGCTGAAGCTCTCATTGAAATCGGCGGCAACGGACTGGAAGAGGCACGCACCATCATCAACCGCATACGCAGCCGCGCCATGAACAGCAGCTACGTGAAGGATTTCAACGACCCTTCAAAAGATGCAGCCAACTATAAAATAGGGCTTTATCCTGCCGAGGGCTGGAATCAGGACTACGCACGCAAGGCACTGCGCACGGAAATGCGCTTAGAGAAAGCCATGGAGGGAGAACGCTTCTTCGACCTTGTGCGCTGGGGAATAGCCCAGGAGACGATGAACAAATATTACGAGTGTGAGAAGGACAACCGCATATATTACCAGAACGCAAAGTTTGAAACCGGCAGGGAATACTTCCCCGTGCCCGTGGCTCAGTACAACTTCTCTGGAGGCAAGTATGTTCAGAATCCCGGCTATCCCGCATTCTGACAACCGTCCGCAATAATTAATACATTAATTACATATACAAATAGAAAATATATGGAAAGGGCAATAAAAGTTCTTTAATGTAATGAAATTCTATAACTATAAGTTTTAGCTACACGACTAAAACTTTTAGCCACATAACTAAAACTTATAGCCACACGGCTAAAACTTATATTTATAGAAATCTACAGGTTAAATCAATATTTATTGTTACCTTTGCAACCGAAATTTTAAAACTAAATCTAAATATGAAAAGAAAATATTTAATGTTATTGGCTGCCTGGCTGCTGATTTCCATAGGAACAGTCCATGCGCAGGAAACCCATTTCGCAAGCAGCAACCACTGCATTTATAAGATTAATGAGAGCGGAAGCCGTTATCTGTTGCTTCCTGTGGAGGAAAAGGCGGAGATGAGCAATGTCAGGGTGATAGCTGACAGCAAGCAAGTGAAAAACTTCAATGTGCGACTGGCAGCAAGTCATATCGACTATTATGTGCCAGTGGATCTGAAAGAGTTTGAGGGAGCAAGAGGTCTGGCACTCGACATACATGTGAACGGCACTTATCGCAATGCCGGGGAACTGCAAGACTTTACCTGCTGGAAAAACCTTAAGTTCTCGGATACCTTCGACATGTCAAACCGCGAGAAGTTTCGCCCGGCATATCACCACACCCCAGCATACGGATGGATGAACGACCCCAACGGAATGTTCTACAAGGATGGCGTGTGGCACCTTTACTTCCAGCACAATCCCTACGGCTCGCAGTGGGAGAACATGACGTGGGGACATGCCACATCTGAGGATTTGACGCACTGG
>JAGAPI010000167.1 GCA_017623335.1 Prevotella sp. | reverse complement strand
GATACTCCTGACACTCTGGGCAGTGTGGTTGAGGGAGCTGTTATCTGTGATTTATTATCCAATTAGCTATTTTCCACAAAAAAACAGCGTAACTTATTGATTTCTCAATTTGTTACGCTACTTGGCGGAGAGAGAGGGATTCGAACCCCCGGTACCTCTCGGTACGGCGGTTTTCAAGACCGCTGTAATCGACCACTCTACCATCTCTCCAAGGCTTCCAGAGTGGTTATCTCCTAAAAGCGAGTGCAAAGGTAGTGACTTTTTTTGAAACCACCAAATTTTTTCGCCACTTTTTTCAATTTTATGCAAAAAAAGAATATATTTTTCCTTTTTCTGTAATTTTTGCAGTTGAAATCACTGATAATTACGTCTAAAAATAAGATTAGAGAGATTATCAACAACTATAAACATGCATTATTCATTGTGCATCCTTCAAAAACTTCAGCTTTATTCTGCAGTGGAGAAATAGTCCTCAAGCTCCTGCACGTTCCAGTTTTCCTGCTTGTTGAGGTCCTTTATCACCTTGCCGTTCTCAAGCAGCAGGATGCGTGATGATATGTCGATGGTGTGTGTGAGGTTATGGCTGCTTATGATGATGGTGGCGTTGTGCTTGGCACCGTATTCCAGCAGTATGTTTTTGATGACGTTCTGGCTTCGCGGGTCGAGGAAGTTGAACGGCTCATCGAGAATCACAAGCTCGGGATTGGTGAGCAGTGCGCTGATGATGCCTATCTTCTGCTTGTTTCCTGCCGACATGTTGCGGATGAGTTTGCCGTTGCCCAGCAACTCACCGTTGTCGAATGTCTCAAACATCTCCAATCTGTGCTTCATCTCGTCTTTTGAGATTCCGGAGATTTTGGCAAGCAGTTCGAAAAATTCCTCGGGGGTGAGATAGTCGATGAGAAACTGCTCGTTGATGTATGCTCCTGTGAAGTTTTTCCATTCCTCGCTCTCCTGCACGTTGATGCCTTTCAGCGTCACTTCACCGTTGTCGGGTTTTAGCAAATCCAAAAGTATTCTGAACAAAGTGGTCTTGCCGGCACCGTTGTTGCCGACAAGACCAATTATCTCACCTTCATGGATTTGCAATGATTCTATGTCACAGGCAACTTTGGTGCCAAATGACTTTTTTATGTTTTGTATGCAAATCATTTCATTAATTCATAATTTTTAATTCATAATTCATAATTAGTTCGCAAGCTCATCAGCTTCACAGTCATAATTCACATTGGCTTCATCGCCCGTTGTTTCCTCAACTCGGCGCAGCATAATTATGAATTATGCATTATGAATTGTGCATTATTTATACCAGTCCCTTGCCGTGGCAGTTCTTGAATTTCTTGCCGCTTCCGCAAGGACACGGGTCGTTGCGTCCCGGCAGCTTATCCTTTACTATTGGTTGTGTGGCTCTTGGCTGTTGTGCACGTGTATCGTGTGATGCCGCTGCCTTCTGGTTGGGGTCGGTAAGCTGTTCTTCCTGCACGTCGCTGCGGCTCTCCACGTACTGCGGCTGGCGGCGTGGCTCTTCAGCCGGAGCTTCCTGTGGAGCCTGCTCTAATACAGGAATACCGCTGCGCATGAGGATTGTCACGATGCGGTTGTACATTGAGTCAACCATTGAGTCGAACAGCTTGGCGCTCTCCAGCTTGAAGATGAGCAGAGGGTCTTTCTGCTCGTAGCTGGCGTTCTGCACACTGTGCTTCAGTTCATCGAGTTCGCGCAGGTTCTCTTTCCATGCCTCGTCGATGAGGTGGAGCATGATAGCCTTTTCAAACTCCTTTACAACCGATTTTGCCTGAGTGTCGTAAGCCTCCTTGAGGTTGCACGGTATGTTGTACATGCGGCGGCCGTCGGTGATGGGCACCATGATGCGCTCGTAGACTGCACCCTGATTCTCGTAAACGCCGGTGATAACTGGCAGAGCCACCTGCTGTATACGCTCGGTGCGGCGGTTGAATGCCTGCATAACCTTCTGGAATACATCCTCGTGCAGCTGGTCGCGCTTGGCATTCATGAATTCTTCTTCGGTGAACGGCACCTCCATTGCGAATATGTGGATAAACTCCTCCTTGCAGCCTTCGTAGTCGTTGTTCTCGATGATGTTGACCACACGGTCCCACAGGATGTTTGCGATGTCCATTCCGATGCGCTCACCCATGAGGGCGTGGCGGCGCTTCTCGTAAACCACGGTGCGCTGCTTGTTCATCACGTCATCATATTCGAGCAGACGCTTACGCACGCCGAAATGGTTTTCTTCAACCTTGCGCTGGGCACGCTCAATGCTCTTGCTTATCATGCTGCTCTCAATCATCTCGCCTTCCTTGAATCCGAGACGGTCCATGACCGAGGCTATGCGCTCTGATGCGAACAGACGCATGAGCTTATCCTCCAATGAAACGAAGAACACTGAAGAACCCGGGTCGCCCTGACGGCCGGCGCGACCACGCAGCTGACGGTCAACGCGGCGGCTCTCATGACGCTCGGTGCCTATGATGGCAAGACCGCCTGCTGCCTTAACCTCATCGGACAGCTTGATGTCGGTACCACGGCCAGCCATGTTGGTGGCGATGGTCACTGCTCCCAGTCCATTGGTGCTCTGTCCGGCAAGTGCCACGATGTCAGCCTCCTTCTGGTGAAGCTTGGCGTTAAGCACCTGATGAGGAATCTTGCGCATGCTGAGCATCTTCGACAGCATTTCAGAAATCTCAACCGATGTGGTACCCACGAGCACAGGGCGCCCGTTGTTGCGCATCAGTTCGATTTCCTCAATCACAGCCTTGTATTTCTCGCGTGCGGTCTTATACACACGGTCATCCATATCCTTGCGGGCTATCGGGCGGTTGGTGGGAATCTCTACAACGTCGAGCTTGTAGATGTCCCAGAACTCACCTGCCTCGGTAGATGCTGTACCAGTCATACCTGCCAGCTTGTGATACATACGGAAGTAGTTCTGTAGGGTGATGGTGGCAAAAGTCTGTGTTGCAGCCTCCACTTTAACGTGTTCCTTAGCCTCCACAGCCTGATGCAGTCCGTCGCTCCAGCGGCGGCCTTCCATGATACGTCCAGTCTGCTCGTCAACAATTTTCACCTCGCCGTCAATCACCACATACTCATCGTCCTTGTTGAACATGGTGTATGCCTTGAGCAGCTGCTGCAGGGTATGTACACGCTCGCTCTGCACGCCGTAGTGGTTGAGCAGCTCATCCTTGCGGTTCACACGCTCCTCGTCAGAAAGTTCTGTGTGGGTTTCAAGCTCAGAGAGCTGTGATGCAATGTCGGGAAGTACAAACAGCTGGGCATCGTCCACCTCTTTAGCAAGCCATGCCGTACCTTTGTCGGTGAGATCACACGAGTTCAGTTTCTCGTCTACCACAAAGTAGAGTGGCTCCACACATTCCGGCATCTTGCGGTTGTTGTTCTCCATATAGATTTCCTCGGTCTTGAGCATTCCTGCCTTGATGCCTTCTTCAGAGAGGAATTTTATGAGTGCCTTGTTCTTTGGCAGCGCCTTGTGGGAGCGGTATAGTGAAAGGAAACCGGCATCGAGTAGTTCCTTGTTGTTGGTCTTCTGTCCTTCGGCAATCTTTTGCTTTGCCTCTGCCAGATACTGGGTGGCAAGCTGACGCTGTACACCCACAATCTTCTCAACCAGCGGCTGATATTCTTCGAACATCTGCACGTCGCCCTTAGGCACGGGACCTGATATAATAAGAGGTGTACGCGCATCGTCGATAAGCACGGAGTCGACCTCGTCCACGATGGCGTAGTTGTGGGCACGCTGTACAAGGTCGGCGGGTGCTGTTGCCATGTTGTCGCGCAGATAGTCGAAACCAAACTCATTGTTTGTTCCGAATGTTATATCCGCCTGATATGCCTTGCGGCGTGCCTCGGAGTTGGGCTGATGCTTGTCGATGCAGTCTACCGAGAGACCGTGGAACATATAGAGCGGTCCCATCCACTCGGAGTCACGCTTTGCCAGATAGTCGTTGACGGTCACCACGTGAACACCGTTGCCTGTGAGGGCATTGAGGAATACCGGCAGTGTGGCAACAAGAGTCTTACCCTCACCGGTTGCCATCTCGGCAATCTTTCCCTGATGAAGCACGCAGCCTCCGAAGAGCTGCACATCGTAGTGAATCATTTCCCACTTCAGGTCATTGCCTCCGGCTGTCCAGTGATTGTGGTAGAGAGCCTTGTCACCGTCGATGGTCACAAAGTCGTTCTTTGGGTTTGCTGCCAGCTGACGGTCGAAGTCGTTGGCTGTCACCACAGTGTCTTCGTTGGTGGCAAAACGCTTGGCTGTCTCCTTCACGATGGCGTAAACCTCGGGCATAGCCTCGTTGAGTGCCACCTCGTAAAGTTCCAGTGCCTCCTTGTCGAGCTTGTCTATCTGTGCAAAGATGGCGGCGCGCTCGTCAATGGGGGTGTCCTCGATGGTGGCTTTCAGCTCGGCTATCTTTGCCTTCTGTTCGTTGGCAGCGGCCTGGATGTTAGCCCTTATTTCCTGAACACGTGCACGGAGTGCGTCGTTGTCCAATACCTCAACCAATGGAGTTTTTGCCTTAGCCTGTTCCACCAAAGGCTGGATGAGTTTCATGTCTCGCGACGATTTGTCGCCAAACAGTGATTTCAGTAATTTTGTGAAATTCATATTTTAATTTTTTTTTATTTCTGTAATGTTGTTTAAAATGATGCCATAAAAGGCATAATATTTATTGACTGTAATAGCACAAAAGGCACAACCGTATGATTGTGTCTGCGCAATTGTGCTGCAAAATTACAAAAAATAAATCGTAATCTTGCATAAAAGTCAGAATTTTTGCCTGAAAAGCCTTAAATAGTGTTTAGTTTTCAGTGTTTGGTGTTTAGTTGGCTGCGCAGTCATAACTGAACACTAAACACTGAGCACTATACTCTCAGAACAAAGGTTCTGACGAGCACGCGTTGGGGGCACGTATCCGTATGGCACGGCTGATGGTTGGCGCGATACGGTCTACGGAGGTTGGTAATGTTATTGTTTCGCCCTTGATGTTGGCACTGAGAAAAATGACGGGGAACTGCACGCATGAAGCATTGTATACAGAACTCTCCATGGAATCTTCGTTCACTTGCCGCCATCCCGGAGCTATTTCTATGAAAATGTCACCGCAGTTTTCTGTGTTGAACAGGTTGCGGGTCTTTATGAAGTTGTCATTGCTGCTTTGCTGTAGTTGTTGTGCTGTGTAGACATTGCGCACTCCCGACATCTGCATCAAGAATTCCTGAGCGCGCTGCATGGCGTCGCCCAGACTGATACGCTTCTTTTCCAACAGCTTGTGGTTGAGGTAAATCTGCTGTCCGAATGAAGTGTCGACATAATTGTCCTGTCCCCACAGTGCACCGAAGTACATGTTGAGCAGACTGGTGGCTCGGTTGATGTAGAATGTGCCTGTGGGTACGTTGTAGCTGTTATAGTCGCTGTTCTCCTCCTCGCAGTAACCTGTGCCGGTGAGCACAAACAGCACATTTTCGCTTCCAAGTTTCTGCTGTATGTTGGCTATAAGGCGTCCTATCTCAATGTCGAGTCTTAGGTATGTGTCCTGCAGCTCCATCTGGCACTCAGTCAGCGCTTTGTGGTTGAACTTTCCCGCATAGTATGTCACATAGAGCACATCGGTGGCAGGGTCTATGCCCATTGCCGCCGTGGTCACGCATTTTGTGGCAAGGTTTGTTATTTCCTCGTTTATCAGTCCGCTGGTCTTGAATGTGCGGTAGCGGTCTTCTCCTGAGAATTTATGGCTGAACGGCTTTTGCATGCCGCTGCCCATAAAGTAGGATATGCTTCCCGACTGCTTGCTGTAAGGCTGCCACACGCAATTCTTTTCGGTGAGTATCGCATTTGTGCGGTTGTAGTCCGACAACCAGTTGGTTATAGGCAGTTTATAGTAGCTTGAAGAGCACCAGTATCCAGTCTCATCGTCAATCCATATAGCCCCGTCGGCAGAATGCCCAGCCAGCAAAATGGCAGCATCGCGCTCAGGAGCAATCGAGTAGATAATGGATTTGCCAAGTGATGCCATCTTCAGCTCGTCAGCCATTGTCGATACTTTTATGTTGGCTGCCGATGACTTGTCGTTTGTGAATATACCCTGAAACTTCGGGTCGTCTACGCAGAACAGCGGGCGCAGTGTCTCTTTGTTGAGCCAGCGCTTTCCCACAATTCCATTATAATATGGTGTGGTGCCCGACGAGATGGCGGCTGTTGCCGATGCCCTGTCTACGGGTGCAAACGGGTAATATCCGTTTTGGTACACCAGTCCTTGACGCAGAAGTTTGTTAAATCCATTCTCGCCATAGAGTGGGGCAAATGCCTGCATGTAGTCGGTGCGCAACTGGTCGACAATGATGCTCACAACAAGCCTTGGAGCCTGTTGGGCATCTATGTTCAGTGCGGTTGCCAGTGCTGCGAGCAGCGTCAGTTGCTGTATATATCTATGTTTAAATTTCATTTCTTTTTTATTGTCATATTGCTAAGACACCGTATCAGCAAAGTCAGTGCCAAAATCTCCGTTCCTTCTGCATAATCCTGCCAAATGTTGCCAATGAAGAAGCAGAACAGCATTGCGAAGGATATCTTCCAATAGATTTTTCTGCCTTTCCAGACACTATATATATATAAGAGAGGTATAGGGTTGAATAGAAAAATCTGCAGGTTGGTGCTTGTTGTAGGGTGCTCGGAAAAGAAAAGTGCCAAAATGACAATTCCTGCCATTCCGTCAGCCAACATTAGTGTGACGTCCCACCAGCGCAGTATTTTTCTGCTTTTTTTCTCATACAGAAATATCAGGATTCCAATAATGAGCAGCACAGTGGCGCACTCTGTCGGGGTGAGCGGAAACTCCGGTTCTATTACCTGTACTCCTGGGGGAACAGCCATGCGCGTTTCCTTTACTAAGTTGCGGTAGTTGCCGTTGGCATAAATTTTTGCGTATGCAAAGTCGTTCATAGTGTTTGCCGGCAGGAACTGATGTTCGCTGATGGTTGTGGGAAGGTCGGCTTTCACACCGAGACACAGGTCATTGCCCACAGCCGCCCATGGAAAATTTTTGTTGCACGAATGTATTGTCTGGCGGAATGAGGGATAACCGTCAGGGCGCTCCTCATAGATAATCTTACCGTTGATTGCCGATGCAATCATGTCGCGTGCCTTGGTGGTGCAGTTGTTGTACAGAAAATTATATCTGTAGGTACGGTTCCATGGCTGAGCATTGTCACACAATGCCTTCCAAATCTTCTGTTTCTCATCGGCTGTGAGATTGATGACCTGCTCTGTAACCATACTTCCCCAACGGGCATATTCCCTTTTGAACACGTCGAACGGCACCACGCCCAGCTCATAGTCAGTCTTGCCGAACAGGAAACGCAATACGAAATAGGGCTTTTTGAAACTGAATATTCCGTAGTTGAATGCCCAGTCGTCGCCAGTTCTCTTGTCGTGGTATCTGATGGCTGTGTGACCGTAAAGGCTGTACACCTCGTTATGCGGCTGGCAGGTGAGCAGGCTTACCTCCACAGAGTCACTGGCAGGTTCCGTTGCTGGAGCCTGTGCATAAACCAATGTTGAAAAGCATACTGACAGTGTTAAAATTATCAGTATTCTAATACTAAAATTCTTTTTAAAATGTTTCACGATGCAAAAATACATCGTTTTTTTGACTTTCTATGCTTTTTTCTCGATTTTTTTCGATAATTTTGCACCGTGAAATAAAAATTAGATGAAAAAGACTATAATTTCAGGCGCAATAATGAGCGCAATGGCTTTGTCGGTCATGGCACAGAGCGGTACAAATTCACCATACAGTCAGTTTGGTATCGGAGTGTTGAGCGACCAGTCACAGGGTGCCAATCGTGGCATGGGTGGAGTGGGCATCTCTCTGCGCAACGGTAATAGGGTGAATACTCTCAATCCTGCCAGTTATTCGGCTATTGATTCTCTGTCGATGGTTTTTGATGCCGGCGTATCCGGACAGATTACAAATTTCAAGGAGGGCGGGCGTAAACTCAATGCCAACAATGCCGACTTGGAGTATGCTGTTGCCGCTTTCCGCTTGGCTCCACATCTTGGTGCAAGTGTCGGCCTATTGCCGCTTTCCAATATTGGATATAATTACAGCACTTCATATCCTGTAAATGATGTCACAGGTTCAGGATTTGCCAATACTACAATGACTGAGGTGCATAATGGCTCGGGTGGTTTGCACCAGGCTTATTTAGGCTTGGGATGGCGGGTGTTCCGCCAGTTATCCGTGGGTGCTAACTTCTCTTATCTGTGGGGAAGCTACGACAAAAGTGTCAGCGCGCAGAGCAGCGATGCTTATGTAAGCACTGTGACAAAGACCTATACGGCAACGGTAAACAGTTACAAGCTGGACTTTGGTGTGCAATGGGAACAGCCGCTGAACAACAATAACTTTGTGACTCTGGGAGCTACACTCGGACTTGGGCATAAGCTTCATGGCGACTCGCACTGCATAATATCCAACACCGACACGCAGCTTGGCACATCATCGGTGGACACTCTCACAATCAGTGACGGGCTTGAGATACCTATGACTATCGGTGTGGGGCTGTCATGGCGTCACGCCAACAAGTATGTGGTGGCTGTGGACTATAGCCTGCAGCGCTGGGGTAATCTGGGACTGCCGGCATCAGGGGGGAGCAACGGCTCATACGATTATGTTGTAAGAAAGGGACTGCTCTGTGACCGTCACAAGATTGCCGTGGGAGGTGAGTGGACTCCAAATGCATACAGTTCTAAATTGTATAACCGCATGAATTATCGTGTGGGAGCAAGTCTTGCCACACCTTATTATAAAGTGAATGGAGTCGATGGTCCAAAGGAGTACAGTGTTAGCGCAGGTTTTGGAGTCCCCATCACCAATGTTCACAACAGTCGTGCGTCAATACGCTCGGTTCTCAACATAAGCGGACAGTGGACACGCCAATCATTGCCGGGATTGATAACGGAGAATACATTCCGCATAAATATAGGTCTTACATTCAACGAACGCTGGTTTGCTAAGTGGAAGTTCAACTAACAACATGTTTTTCTACAGAATGTATACATTAATAATAATTAAGGTGTAGATATTGTCGTCTGACATGAGATTTCATATAAAGACTTTATTTGTATCGGTAAATGCTATGCTTGGCTTTCTGTCATGTTCACAGGAGGTCGAGCATACTGCTGCTGCCATATATGACCGCGATTCGGTGTCGATGATGACGAGTTATGGTGTAAACACACTCATAAGTGATTCTGGTGTGATAAAATACAAGATAGTCACCGAACGATGGGATGTGAACACCATAAAGAATCCCACACGCTGGACTTTTGAGAAGGGAATATTCATGGAACAGTTCGACGAGAAATTTCATGTTGAGGCATATATCCAGGCAGACACGGCATGGTATTATGACCAGATGAAGCTGTGGGAGCTGCGCGGCAGAGTGCGTATCCGCAATGTCAACGGATTGGTGTTTACCAGCGAGGAGTTGTATTGGGACGGCATGAAGCATGAACTCTACAGCAATAAGTTCTCGCGTGTTGTCACCCCGGAGCGTACATTGCAAGGCACCTATTTCCGTAGCGACGAGCGCATGAGCCGCTATACAGTGAGCAATTCAAAAGGCTCGTTTGTCAAGGAAACCATGGATGCTAACTCTGCAGCCGCGGGCGCACCGGCAAATGCCGCCACTCCCGATTCTGTTGCTGTGGAGCCTCTGCGTCCTGCCGCAACCAAACATGCCGCCACAAAGAACACGTCAGTAACCCATCAGATGCAAAGATGACAGAACAGATAATCTATTTAATCATAACAATGGTGTTCTCCGCGTTCTTCTCGGGCATGGAGATTGCTTTTGTTTCGAGCAACCGCCTGCTTGCCGAGATGGAACGTGAGAAAGGCGGACCGTCGCAGCGCTGCATACAATTTTTCTATCGTCACCCCAGCAATTTTGTGAGCACCATGCTTGTGGGCAATAACATTGCGCTGGTAATCTACGGTATTCTTTTCGCTGCCATTTTCGATGCCACGCTATTTGCTCCGCTCGACGAGGGGCTGCGTGTCACCGCCGATACATTGCTGAGTACAGTTGTTGTGCTGTTTACGGGTGAGTTCCTGCCAAAGACAATATTCAAAAGTATGCCCAATACCATGCTTACGATTTTTGCTCCGTTTGCAATGTTGTGCTATATTGTGCTCTATCCTGTCAGCCGTTTCTCTACAATGTTGTCGAAACTTGTGTTGTTTGTGCTTGGAGTGAAGATGCCGAAGACTGAGGATGAGAAGGAATTTCTGAAGGTCGACCTCGACCATCTTGTGCAGTCGAGCATAGACAATGCCAAGAGCGATGAGGATATTGAAGACGAGGTGAAGATATTCCAGAATGCCCTTGACTTCAGCGACACAAAGGTGCGCGACTGTATGGTGCCGCGTACCGAGATAGAGGCGGTGGATATAGAGAAAGCCACAGTCGACGATTTGCGCAATATGTTCATTGAAAGCGGGCACTCAAAGATAATAGTATATAAGGATGACATCGATCATATTGTCGGTTATGTTCACAGCAGTGAAATGTTCCGCAATCCTGAAGACTGGAAACAGTGTGTGCGCACCATGCCGTTTGTGCCGGAGACCATGGCTGCACGAAAACTCATGCAGACACTGCTGGCGCAAAAGAAATCGCTCGGAGTGGTGGTCGACGAGTTTGGAGGCACCAGCGGTATCGTGAGTCTTGAGGATATCGTAGAGGATATTTTCGGAGATATTGAGGATGAACATGACAACAACAAATATGTGGCTCAGAAAACTTCAGATGGAGATTACATCCTTTCCGCCCGACTGGAGATAGATAAGGTGAACGAACTGTTCGACCTTGAATTGCCCACAAGCGACGACTATATGACTGTGGGCGGCTTGATTTTGTATAATTACAAATCATTTCCAAAAGTTAACGAGACAATAAAAATTGGGGAGTTTGAGTTCAAAATACTAAAGCTTTCAATGACAAAAATAGAACTTGTGAGGCTAAAAGTGGCAGGATAACGCATTTTTTTGCGAAATCTTTCGCTGAATACAAATAAATTTTGTACCTTTGTACCCCAAATGTGTAAAATAACAAGAATAAGAATAAATAAAACTAAATAAAGTAATGGCAGCATTAGGAACAATTAGAAAAAGAGGCGTTACACTGATTATAATCATCGGTTTGGGCCTTTTCGCGTTTATTGCTGAGGAAATGGTGCGTTCTTGTGAAGCAACAAGCAACGAACAGCGTCAGCAAGTAGGTGAGGTGTTAGGTAAGAAAATCAATGTTCAGGAATTCCAGGCACTGGTAGACGAGATTCAGGAAGTCTACAAGATGCAGGGTATGGATAATCTGAACGATGACCAGCTCAACCAGATTAAGGATCAGGTTTGGCGTACCTACGTGGACAACACAATTTTGGAAACAGAGTGTGAGAAACTGGGGCTCACGGTTACCGACGAGGAACTTCAGAATGTACTGAAGGAAGGTACTAACCCTATGCTCGCACAGACTCCTTTCGTAAACCAGCAGACCGGTCGTTTCGACGTTACCGCTCTCACAAAGTTCTTGGCAGAGTACAAGTCAGCTCAGGGCAATCCGCAGGCAGCTGCGCTTGTTGAGCAGTACAAGGCTATCTACAACTATTGGAGGTTTGTGGAGAAGAATCTGCGCCAGCAGATTCTCAACATGAAGTATCAGTCGCTTCTGCGTGCTTCGCTCATCTCCAATCCTGTGTCAGCCAAGATGGCTTTCAACGACCAGAACACTGAGAATAGCATTCAGCTCGCCACTCTTGCCTATAGCTCTATAAACGACAACAAGGTGGAAGTGACCGATGCCGACCTCAAGGCAAAGTACAACGAGAAGAAGGAGATGTTTAAGCAGTATTTCGAGACTCGCGACATCAAGTATGTT
>JAGAPI010000166.1 GCA_017623335.1 Prevotella sp. | reverse complement strand
TGTAGAAAAAAAGTATTACTGATAGCGATTTTGAAGTAGGGACGATCGGGCTCGAACCGATGACCTCTGCAATGTGACTGCAGCGCTCTAAACCAGCTGGGCTACGCCCCTATTTCAAAAACAGTGCAAAGGTAATGCTTTTTTTTGAATCATCAAAACATTTTTAGGATTTTAACATTAAAAACAAAAAGATAATTGTTATGTTGGCAATGTAGCTCTATTTATTGTGCTTCCATATAAGCATAAAATGCCTTTAATTCTGCCGATTTGTGTTAAAAATACCAATATTCGGCAGAATAAAGAGTATTATATTTTGCCGAATCAATAGTTTTTTATATCTTTGCGGCAGATTATAAGCAAAAGACATGAGCAAAATCATAGGAAGAGAACATGAAATGGAGGAGTTGGAAAGGCTCTACCACAGTGACCGCCCGGAGTTCGTGGCCGTATACGGAAGAAGGCGCGTGGGAAAGACATTCCTTATAAAACAAGCTCTGAAGGGACGGATTACATTCCAGCACACAGGTGTTTCGCCTGTAGACCAGGAAGGTGAGAAAAACCGTATGAAGACACAGTTGGAAAGTTTTTACTACTCACTGCTGAGCCATGGACTGGAGGGATTTAAGAAACCCAAGACATGGATGGAGGCATTCTATCAGCTGGAGCAACTGATTATAAGGCTTGATAATGGCAGCCGTCAGGTGATATTCATCGACGAGCTGCCTTGGATGGACACCCCACGCTCGGGATTCCTGCCAGCCTTTGAGTCGTTCTGGAACGGATGGTGCAGCGGAAGGGACAACGTAATGTTAGTGGTGTGCGGCAGCGCCACGTCATGGATTCTCGGCAACCTGTCGCGCAACCGCGGAGGGCTCTACGGGCGACTGACGGACGAAATAAAGCTGTCGCCATTCACGCTGAAGGAGTGTGAGGAGTATTTCGTGCACGAGGGAATAGAGCTGTCGCGCTATGACGTGGTGCAGAGCCACATGGTGTTTGGCGGCATTCCATATTATCTCAGTTATTTTCAAAAGGGACTCAGCTTTGAGCGCAATACCGACAAGATACTGTTTGGAAACAATCCACGGCTTAAGGACGAGTTTAACCGTCTGTTTAATGCCATTTTCGGCAATCCTGAAGACTGCAAGAAGATAGTGCGCCTGCTTGCTTCACGCCACAACGGCTACACACGCGAGGAAATTGCAACACAGACAGGATTACCATTAGGCGGGGGACTGACCGACACTCTGAAGGCGCTGGTTGAGAGCGACTTCATAATGCGGTATTCGCCATACGGCAGACCGGGCAAGACTGAATGTTATAAGCTGATAGACAACTTCTGCCTGTTCTGGCTGAAATATGTGGAACGGAACATGGAGAACGGCAGCTTTATGACCGACCACACCGCTTCAGACATCATGAAGCGGTGGCGCGGCGTGGCATTTGAGGAAGTGTGCTGGCAGCATATCGCCCAAATCAAGCGAGCCTTAGAGATTGGCGGCGTAAGAGCATCCATCTCTGCATGGAGTGTCACAGGCGACGACAATAAGGACGGGGCACAGATTGACCTGCTCATCATCAGGGACGACAATGTGGTGAACCTCTGCGAAATGAAATTTTCAGGCGAAACCTATCATATAAGCAAAGACGAGGAAACCAGACTGAGAAACCGCATTGAAACATTAAAGTCCACACTCACGGCAAAGCAGACGGTTCACCTGACGATGACAACCACATACGGAGTGGCATACGGCAAGCATAGCGGCATAGTGCAAAAGCAGGTGACAATGGATGACCTCTTCGTATAAATACTTACAATAACCGACGCTACCGTATTGCAAAAAAATCCACCCGCAAGATGATGATGCGGGTGGATTCTTTTATTGTAGATATCTGTTTTTCTTAGATATACACCGGATTACTCAGAGATACCGGCAATCTTGCCAACCTCGGCAGCCTTCTCCTTGTCGCCGAGAGCATAGTAAACCTGATAGAGAGGGTAAGCCCAGCGCACAGTGAGCTGGTCGGCATCCTTAGCGCGGCACTTCTCGAGCAGAGGCATGGCCTGCTTCATCACATCCTGAATCTTTGCGAGATTGTCGGCAGAGAGGTTACCTGTGCGCTTGTCGGCAAGCTGGTCGTTCATGGCCTGCGCCTTTGAGATAAGGCACACACCGGCA
>JAGAPI010000165.1 GCA_017623335.1 Prevotella sp. | reverse complement strand
GCAACTGTTTCCAGATGCCATACAGCTGACTGAGTATTCGCATCTTCATCTCCTCCGTAGCCTTGTTGGTGAATGTCACTGCCAGAATATTGCGGTAACAATACGGATTCCTTACCAGCAGCTTTATATACTCCACCGCCAGGGTGAAAGTCTTGCCGCTGCCGGCGCTCGCCTTGTAGACGGTCAGGGGATATTCTTCACTCTTCATTTTCAATCAGTTTCCCTTCCGATTTAAGCGCATGCCACACACTGTATCTCACTTCAGGAGTCTTCTGCTCCATTGCCTCAAACAGCTCGCGCATGTCAGTGCGCTGGCTTGCGTGCTCATATTTACATAGCTTCACCTGTTTCTTGTAGCCTTGCAGTGCGGCATATTCCGCAATGTCCCTCTCCTTCACCATGCACAGCGGGCGGATTATGGTGATTGGCATCTTGCGCATTTTCATTTTCGCAGGCATTGTTGAAAAATGTCCTTGGTTGAACAGGTTCAGCATGGCTGTGTGTATTATATCGTCCTGATGGTGCCCCAGTGCTATCTTGTTGCAGCCCTCAGCCTGTGCCAGGTTGAACATCTCCTTGCGCCTGTACCATGAGCATAGAAAACACATCGGCTTCTTGCCTGCCGTGGTCTCGTCGAAACTTGTGGTCACAATGTGCAGCCTCACTCCAAGGTCACGGGCAAAAGTCTCAATATATTCCGTGTCGGTCTCATACTGCACGTTTGCCATCCTCACGTGTATTGCCTCCACCGTGAACCGCGGCATGGCAATGCGGCTCATCTTTGCCAGCATCTCCAGCAGACAAAGCGAGTCCTTACCGCCCGACAGCCCCACAAGAATCTTGTCGCCGTCCTCTATCAGTCCGAATGCCGCATTGGCACGGCGGATGCTTTTTTTTAATGAAGAGTGAAGATTCTTCATTTTAATTTCGCTCCCTCCATGCGTTTCATGCAGAAACTGTTCAACCCGCATTTGTCGCACAGCGGCTTTGCCGACTTGCACACATATCGTCCGTGGAGTATCAGCCAGTGGTGGGCATCGGGTATTATTGCGTCGTCGAAATATTTCGTCAGCACTTGTTCCACCTTCAGCGGAGTGTTGTCCTTGGGCGACACCAGTCCTATGCGGTGGCTCACTCTGTAGACGTGAGTGTCCACCGCCATTGCCGAGCGTCCGAAAGCCACAGCCCACATCACGTTGGCAGTCTTCCGTCCCACACCTGGCAGCCGTAGCAGTGCGTCATAGTCCTCAGGAATCTCTCCGCCGTGCAGTTTCGTTATCATGCGTGCCGTCTCCAGCAGATGGCGTGCCTTGGCGTTGGGGTAGGAGATACTTTTTACATATTCCAATATTTCTTCCTCGCTTGCCTTTGCCATGCTTGCGGCGTCGGGATAAGCCTCAAACAGTGCAGGTGTCACCATGTTCACACGCTTGTCGGTACACTGTGCGCTGAGTATCACCGCCACCAACAGCTGGAATATGCTTCCAAACTCCAGTTCCGTGGTGGGGCGGGGCATCTCCCGGCTGAAGTATTCGGTCACCCGTCGGTAAAGCTCTTCTCTTTTCATACTAACACCCCGTTCCGTCAAGATTGCATGTTGCCCCCTGCGTTTCTTCTTCTTTCTCCACGGTTACTCCAGCCTTCTCGGGCTTAAACGTCACCGTTCCGTCTTCCAGCACAAAGCACGGTATGCCCACGGTGCCCACACGCTTTATCACGTCGAACGCCGCACTGTTGTCGCGCAGGCGCAGAAACTCCTTCAGGTTTCTCACATGCCTGCCGATGTCTATCACCTCATATCTGCTGTCGTCCTTCACCTGCGCCTTCACTGCGGTGCAGTCGGGACAAGTCTCCATCACATAAACCTTTATCATAGTTTTCCGTTTTGTTATTTCTTTTGTCTCATCTTCTGCAAAGTTAGTGATAATATTCGACAATCCCATATTTTTGACTGAAAATTTGCATATTTTTTTGTTTTGAACAAAAATTATATCTATTACAATAAATCGGCGATTTAGAATTCTAAATCGCCGATTCCCGGTTCTGAATCGCCGATTGGCAACTCTGAATCGCTGTTTTAGGGGACAGATTTTATTATCTGCGACACCTCTATTTCCGCTTTCTTGTTGTTACTTTGGGCTTTGTCTGCTGCCATGCGGCTTTAGGCGGAAATTTCCGTGAGCTCTCCGGTGATATTTTCCGTATGCTCTTCGGCGGCACTCTCAGCGGCGTGGTCTGATAGATGGTGTCAATCACTGCCCAGTAGAAGTCTTTGCCGAGGTATTTCGCCTTGTACTCATGCTTCACCACTCGGGCGGGGTAGCCTTCAGGCGTGGTGGTGCGCTCTTCACTGAAATTGAACTTGTAGGTCATCCGATATTCCGGGAAATCCACCAGTTTCTTATCAATATTGTCACTAATATAGCGGAAACGGTCACGGAAAGAAATGGAAATAGTATAACGACGCAAATAATTTCCAGCATTTAATGGGCTCATGCTAATAATCTGTCGACGTTCAATCTCTTTAAAATACCATCCTTCCTGCGGGTTTGCAGGGTCATATTTCCCGCTACCGCCATTATAATTGGCATATTCTCCAGGGATGCCCATAGGCGTATCATCAGCAACCATATATGTTTCATAATTCTCAATATCCGGCACGCGGGTTCGATAAGTACATACGCCTCCCGTATCAACATAGCACTTATGTTGACCGTGCCAAAAAACTTTATCACCATTATCTAAAGTTCCTTCTTTGTCAATAGAAATGCTGGTATTGCAGTATGGAGGAGGAGTTCCCGCTATAATCATCCAATCCACCGCCATCAAACTGCTCTGATACGTATCGGTAAAGGTCACACCGTTGGAATATGTCCTGTCGCGATAGATAATAAGCTGTGCTGCCATCTGCAGATTGTCGTGCGCCGGATACCACTTATAGTCCCTGCGGTATTTAACATCCTTAAGCGTAATCTCCACCGCACCGATATATTTCACTACATATTCGAGCGTCTGCCTAACCTCGTTGGGCAGAAACTTGCTTGAAACCTCCTGAGAAAACTTTGCCGTGATTTCATAAATCATGGCTGTCTTGTCGCCAACTTCCTCAGCATCTTCATAAACGCCCTTTTTCACTGCGCTCACGCTGACAAGGCTCAGCTTGCCCAGCTCCAAGTAAGGCAGCGCCACCTCAGAGCCGTCGGGCATCTTGCCGCGGCACGATTCATACACCCACTCGGCAGAGATTTTTTGCCCACCGCCGATGTCAAACACCTGGTTCGTGGCGTGTGTCTCCGTAGCGTCCGATGTGACAGCCACCGTGGGCTTGCCCTCCGTCACCTTCTCAAACTCTTCGGCATTCGCCGCCCAGACGGTGTCGGACTCGGCAGACAGCTTCACGTATGCCTTTGGCTCAAAACTGATGGTTTTCATCTCCAGGTCGGGCAGCCAGAAATAGGTGTGGCTCACAGCCTGCTTCCACTCCAAGTGCATGGTTTCCCCTTTGTTTACATTGAAGGGAGAGGTCTTGTCGCCTGTGCCGCCAAGAATATTGAAGTTGTATGAGAATTTTGTTTCGGGGTCGGGATATTCTGTGCTGTTTTCCACAATACCTATGTAATTCACCGTGAACGAGAGGTTCTGCTTGTCGTCCTCCCTTGTGTTCACGCTCTCTATGTCAAGGTTGAAACTCACGCTCACGTTGTAGGCGGTGGAGTCTTTCACGGTGATGCTTCTGGTCTTTGCAAGCGGCGTAAGCCTGATGCACGTGGCGCTCAGTGCTGCGCGCGTCTGCTCCATCGACGTGGCAGCGCCGTATTTTGCTGCGTTCATCCTCACGTATGGCATCTCTATGGTCTTTCCCGCGGAGTTCACTATCCTGTAAATCTCGTATGCCATGTTGAAGACTATCTCCTGTCCGCCAATGTTGAATGTCTGCACGGTGTTTTTCAGCAGCGGCGAGCTTCCGCTGTCGGCAGTCTTAATGTTGTCTTTCATGGCTGTCAGTTCCTTCAGGTCGCGGCACACCACCGTGTCCAGTGTCATTGCGAGGCTCAGCGATGCCCTCGGCTCGCGCACTATGGTGGTGCCGTCGGGGTCGGTGTAGGTGCTGCGCTGGCTCACGCTCATGCTGTAGGTGCCGCCCTTCTCCACCACTATCGGGTCGGCAGCGCTTCCTGTGCCTGCTGCTCCGCTGCCGCTTATGGTCATGCTCACCTCACCCTTGCCGTCGTCGGGCTTTCCGGGGGGGTAGTGGGAGGGTCGTCTATTGCGTCGTCGCCGCCTCCTCCGCAAGCCGTCGCCATAGCCACCACAGCCACAAGGGCTGCTGCAGCAATCCGCGGCGCACCTGCAAAAAGAAATCTTCTCTTTCTCATAGATCTAAAAAAAATTTAAGTTAATAATGTTATTAATGTTGTTATTTTCCGGCAAAGATACAAAAAAAATTTTATACACACACACTTTTGCAGTATTTTTTTCATATACATTATAATATTTAGCGGAACAAGAGCAGTACATGCCTTATGACAAGTTCTAAAAAATGTCGGATTAAGTTTTTTTTTGAAATTATTTAGTGAAATATTTTTTTGTATCAATTTTTATTATTACTTTTGCACTCCGAAATGAACAATTAATCAATAGGTATGCCAAAATACAACATTACAGAAAGAAAGGAAAAGGATCCGACTTACCGTTCACTGGTGAGTCCGAAAGTT
>JAGAPI010000164.1 GCA_017623335.1 Prevotella sp. | reverse complement strand
TTTTACAGTAATAACTTAAAAGAAAACCAAATGAAACAATTACAAAGATTAATCGCAAGCGCATGGTTGCTGATGGTCTGCACCATCATATATGCGCAGAAGATTGAGGTAAGCGGAACGGTGGTCGACCAAAGCGGAGAAGCCATCATCGGCGCCACGGTGAAAGAGAAAGGAACCACGAACGGGACAGTAACCGACTTCGACGGCAACTTCAAGTTCATGGTACACAGCGGGGCAAAAGTCACGGTATCTTATATAGGATACACGGACGTGGAGCAGACTGCCGGACAGAACATGAAGATTATGCTTAAGGAAGACTCCGAGATGCTCAACGAAGTGGTTGTGGTGGGATATTCCACAGAGAAGAAGTCGGACCTGACGGGCTCAGTCTCCGTGGTTAAGATGAAAGATGTGGCAGATACCCCTACAGGCAATGTTATCCAGTCATTGCAAGGCAGGGTGGCAGGCATGAACATCACCACCGACGGAACTCCCGGCGGTCTGAGCACAGGCACCTCAATACGCGGCGCATCATCTTTCCGCGGCGATGCCAACGGTCCGCTCTACGTAATCGACGGAATTATGACAAGGGACAATCCCGGAACAATTCTCAACAGCAACGACGTGGAGTCGATTCAGGTGCTCAAGGATGCGGCATCGGCTTCCATTTATGGAGCACAGGCAGCCAACGGTGTGATAATCATAACAACAAAACGCGCAAAGAAAGGCGAGTGCCGCGTGACATTCGACGCAACACTCACGATGCAGACGTACCAAAGCGGACTCGACATGCTGAACGCCGACCAATGGGGCGACGTGTACTGGTCGGCATATAAATATTCTTACGGAACAACACCAAACTCAGAATTATACGGCAATGGAGAAACACCCAAACTGCAGCCATACGTAAACTTGAACGGCGTGACCGTAAACCCGACCAACACCGACTGGGAGAAGGAAATACACCGCACGGCGCTGATGCAGACCTATAGCATCGGGTTGTCAAAAGGTGATGAAAACGGCTCTTCATCTCTCTCGCTCAACTGGCTCGACCACGACGGCATAATCAAGGGCACTGATTTCCAGAAGGCAAACGCAAGATTCAGCACCGACTACGGATTTATAAACAACCGATTGAAAGCAGGAGGAAACATAGCCCTGAACTGGTGGAAGCAGCACAACGCGTCAGGCGGAGTGGAGGAAAACGCAATCAAGATGCACCCGGCACGCACCGTGTACGACTCGGAAGGCAACTACAACGACCAAGTGGCATTCGGACTCAACGACACTCCAAACATAATGCGCCAGATAGACGAGGAGAAGAACAACAAGCGCGAATATCTGCGCGTGTTCGGAAACGCCTATCTCTCGGTGGAACCGATAAAGAACCTTATCATAAAGACCAACTTCGGTCTGAACTATCACAACGGCAACGACAAAGTGATGACTCCGGCAAACCTGCGCGACAAGACCAACAACCTGTATCAGTATTCAAGCAAGACCGTAAACTGGGTGTGGACAAACACAGCCCAATATAACATCGACCTCGGCAAGAACTCCGTAATGGCACTCGTGGGAATGGAAGCCAAGCGCGACCACTTTGAGGATATGTTCGGCGAGGGAAAGGGACTGGAGATAGAAGATCCTGACTATCTTTACTTAAATAATGTGACTAGCAACAAAAACACAGGCTCGGGAGCATCAAACTATTCAATGTTCTCACTGTTCGGCAAACTAAACTACTCATGGAACAACCGCTACCTTGCCTCGGTGACAATACGCCGCGACGCTTCATCGCGCCTGTCGACCCAGCACAACTACGACTGGTTCCCATCGTTCTCCGCCGGCTGGAGAATATCTGAAGAAAGTTTCATGGAAGGTACCAAAAGCTGGCTCAGCGACCTGAAA
>JAGAPI010000163.1 GCA_017623335.1 Prevotella sp. | reverse complement strand
TATTTTACGATTCCCGTCCGTTTTTATGCTTTTTTACACTAAAAATCCTGCCTTTTTGCTTGCAAAATTCGGTTTTCATCACCTTTAAAGCCCGGAAACGGGCAAAAAAGGTGGAAGATGAGTGGAGGATAACGCCGTTTTAAAGGCATCTTCCACTCACTTAATATTCTGATTAAGTGGCGTTTAAGATAAAAATAGTGGAAGGTGGAAGATGGAATGAAAAACAGCTCAAGCAACATTATCATGCCGTTGCCTGAGCTGTAACAACTATAAAATTTTAATGCTATTAATAAAAACTTCTATTTCCACCATCGCGGGTCACCTGCCTTGCCACGTCCTCTGAAGCTTACATCGGGCTTGAAATGGAAGTCGCCGTTTTGGGGGTCAACAAACAAGTCATCTGTAGAGAAGTCAAGATGGGTGATATTGAGGAACTTCCTGGTTTCCTCCTCGGGGAAGTCACTGGTGAGGTAACTGCCTGAGAACTCCATCCACCCTGAGTAGTCATCATTACCCGACTTCATCTTTTGTCCTCCGTTGGGACCGCAGAAAATCATGTTGGTTACCTGAGCCTCCTTCGGAGCACGCTTATTGTCGGCACGAATCCACTTCTGCAGTTTCGTGGTGTAGTTGCAGAATGTACATTTGTCCACCTTAAACAAGTCCACCTTGCAACGCAGGTCCATCATCTGGTCGCCTATCTCCATAAGGGTGCTGTTGGTTATGACTATCGTTTCCATCACAATGGTGTTCTTGCCGATATTCAGCATGCCATAGCCACTTTTGCCGATATTGTTTATTATACAGTTGTCGATGCGTACATTCTTGAACACCACATTGTCATTGTTTATTATCAGCAGCGACCGCGGAATATTACGTATGAAGCAGCCTTCAAACACAAGGTTGTCGACATTGTTCTTGTCAGGATTAAACCAGTATGCCTCGCCGTCGCCGCCGTCCATCTCAACATACTGGAACTTTATGTCGCCCTTTACACCACTGATGCGGAAGCCCTTCGGCATGTTGAGCACAGGTCGCTGCCCGTTTATCATCTTGCCTGAGATATAGATATTGGTGATGTTCTCAGGTACACGCAGCTGGCTGCCAAAGTCGTACTGCTGACCGCCGTTGAACGCCAGTGTCACAGTCTCGTTGGCTGCCCCGGCAAGCAGAGCAGCCACGTCATCACCGGGCTGCACCTCTATGGTCTGGCCCGCAGCCGCTCCAAGAGTGGTGAATGTATAGCTGCCACGCAGGAACTCACCGTTGAATATCTGCGCAACGTATCTTGTGCCTGGGGTAAGAGCCTCAACAGTTGCCTCGCCACTGCCCTTTTGTACATCAGAGAGCGCGATGGAAGCCACCCACGTGGTGTCGGCTCCGGAAACGGTTCCCACTTTTATTGCAGTTGCCTCCTTGTCGGCCTCCCAGCTAAGCTGCGCGTCCTGAATGCCGGGGACTGCCCCTGTGAAAATCTGCTCGGCAGGAGTGAAGAAGCTCAGCCCGCTCCATTTCGACTCCACACCTGTATTCTCATTAATGCCTTTTATCCTTACCGAATAGCGTGTGGTGCCGTTAAGGTTCTCAAACAGCTTCTTATATTCATTCTGCACCATGACCTTGCCCTCGCTAAAGGCAGTAAGGGTGTCCGCCTTAACTTCCTCGGTACGCACAATGTTATTGAACTTCAGGCTGTCGCCCATGCTGAACTCAAACACATACTTTGTTGCCCCGTCGATGCCGTTAAACTTCAAAAGCACAGAAGTTGCCATATTCTCTTCCAGCTCAAAGTGTGTAGTGCTGTAAAGGCGGTCGTATGACTTGTCCACAGCCCATTCATTGGCGTCTTCGCTGCATGATGCCGCCGAACACAGAACGGCAATCATAATATATAAATTCTTCAGTTTCATAATTTCTATTATGTTTTTTACATTGTTTAATATGATTATCCGCAATCGTACCACCAACATTTTCCTTTGAGAATGTTGGTGGTACGATTGCGGATAATCATTAATTTTTTTAACATAGTTGTACTTAAATTGATTAATTAGTTTTTAGCAGATGTCTGTTTTTAAATTTGTCGAGTTTGTTTTGGAATGCAAATTTAGACATTACCAAATAACAACAAGGAAAAAAAAGTACTTTTGACGGTTTTAAAAGTCCACGATTTATTATTTTAGAACGATTTTATACCTTTTTAGATATTTTTTTGTACTTTTGCAACAGCAAACAAATCTGATGAATATATGCGAAAGATATTTCTTGTACTTTTTATGACATGGGTTGCCATGGCATACCCGTCAGAAAAAAACATACGGATACAGCACTTCGGGGAAAACGACGGATTCTCTGAAGCATTGGTGCAGCACATGATGCAAGATACGTTCGGATATATATGGCTGGCAACGTGGGACGGCTTATACCGCTATGACGGCTATCGTTTCAGCAATTTCAAGGCACAGCCCGGTGACCACTGCCCGCTGGAGACAAACCGCATTGCCTATATAGAAGAAGATGCCGACCACAATATAATATGCTACTCAAACGACAGATTTTATCTTTTCAACCGCAAGACCAGACAGTTTAGCGTTCACCACCCAGAACAAGGAAAAAAAATACATCCTTACAAACCTTCGGCGGAGGCACGGAGGTGTATTGGAGGCATCAGACAGTTTAACAATGTATCCTATAGTATTCTTCTGGAAGACAGCCAAAAAGGAATATGGATATACTCCTACCGTGGACTGGAACGCATATCCATTGTTCCGGCTATAATAAGACCTGAGACTTTGGGAAGCGACAGCGAAGAGGTGATAAGTGCCGTATATACCGACAAACGCGGCAGACTGTGGTCGGCAGACAAGAATGGATATGTACGTGTGAAGGGCAATGACGGAACAGTTGCTTTCTTAGGTGCCGACGGCAGCATTCAGACAGACAGTGTGCGTTTCGGACGTTCTGCTTACTGTTTCTATGAAGACAGCAAGGGATGTGTCTGGATAGGCTGCAAGCCTGACGGTCTGTTCCGCCTTACTCCGTATGCCGGTGGCTTCAACCTGTCCCACTTCATGCCGGAGACAGGTGATCCCTACAGTATAAATTGTGAAAACATATATGATATTGCAGAAGACAACAGGCACCGCATCGTGGTGGCAACCTATGGCGGAGGTCTGAACATAGGAGAGCAGATGGCAGATGGCAGAATGCGCTTCATAAATTGCAACAACCTTCTGAAAACATTCCCTAAATCGGGTGTAAAAAGCCGCTGTCTGTGGATAACGGCTGAAGGCACTGCCCTAATTGGCACCAATGACGGACTATACACCGTTTCACTGAATCAAGACTATGGCAGGATGCACTTTTATGTCAACCAACGCCGTCCTGACACACCGTCAAGCATAAGCAGCAATTATGTCATGGAGATTCTCAGGACAGGCAAAGGAGAACTTTTTGTTGCCACATCGGGAGGCGGCACAGAAAAGGTTTTGTCAGACAACCTGCTCAGCGACAACATTGAATTCAGGCATTATTCAGTGAAAGAAGGCATATCCTCCGACATGAACCAAACCTTGACAGAGGCTCCCGACGGCACACTGTGGATTATCTCAATGGGCTCAATAAGCCTGTTGAACACAGCCACAGGCATAGCCACCAACTACTGGCGTATGCTGACCGAGGCGGGCGAGGTGTTTACAGAAGCCACCCCTGCACGGCTGGCAGACGGGCGTATGGTGCTGGGAACAACCCGCGGCATACTTACTCTCAGCCAGCAGCAGATGGCAAAGAGCAGTTTCATACCTCCAATTGTGTTCGACTGCGAACAGGAAGTATGGCTGTCTGCCGACGAGCAAAATTTCAACATACGCTTTGCCGCCCTTGACTATAATAAAAACGAAGACATCATATACACCTACCGTCTGGAAGGTGTTGACAGTCAATGGCGCTACACACGCAACAATGAGCTTAATTATGTCAAGCTGTCACCCGGCACCTATAAACTGCATATAAAGTCAACCAACGGCGACGGCGTATGGGTGGACAACGAGGTGGTAATCACGCTGCACCGCGCCGCTTACTTCAATGAAACGCCATTGGCATGGATGCTCTATGGCCTGCTGCTGGCAATTCTCTTTTTCGCTGTATGGTTCATTGTGAGGTATATCCGTACACTGAAACGCGAACTGAAGCATGAGCAGCTTACAAGCAAACAGCAGCTGGAGGTGCTTGGCGACCGCATAAAAGAACTGCTGTCGATATCCGAGAGCGTGCAGGAGGTGCATGAAGAAGATGATCAACTTAACAGCGAGGACCGGCAATTTGCCCAAAGGCTTAAAGCCTATGTCGAGGACAACATCGACAATGCCGACCTCGCCGTTATTGATATAGCTAACGCCATGAACGTGAGCCGCACCGTGCTTTTCATACGCATGAAGCACATATTTGGCTGCTCACCCAACAACTATGTGCTGAACACCCGCATAAACTACGCCAAGCGTCTGCTGATGCAAGGCGGAGGAGTGCGTGTATCGGAGGTGGCCTTTAAAAGCGGATTCTCCGACCCGAAATATTTCAGCCGCTGTTTCAAGAAACTTACCGGCTGCCTGCCACGTGAATTCTATGAGAACAGCAAATCATCATGAGCCGATTATTTGGCAACTTCAAACACGTATGTGTCACCGGCTGTTGTAAGAATATCGTATGTGTGGACTGATGCCGTTGGAATAACTGCCACCTTTGCCATATCCTTCACCTTGGGGGCAGGCATGGCGTAGGGCTGTGTCAGCTCGTTGGGATTCACGTCACCTGATGCCTCACTGAGAACACCGCCGCCAGACAGACGTAACGGCTTTTCAGAACGCAGGCGCAGGTTACCGCCCAATGCCGAACGTATTGTAACCGATTTGAGCTGTCCTTTATCCCATTGCATTTCGGCAACCTCAAAACCGCCTCTTGCCTTCAGGCCCGACACCTTGCCTTGCGCCCACACATCGGGAAGTGCCGGCAGCAGATGTATTGTGCCGTCGTGACTCTGCAGCAGCATCTCGGCAATGCCGGCACAACAGCCAAAGTTGCCGTCAATCTGGAACGTCGGATGAGCATCGAACATATTGGCATAGGTACCACCGTCCTGATCGCGTATGGTGGCATAAGGTGATTTCAGTTTCAGCTGGTTCTGAATCAGACGATAGGCGTGATTGCCGTCAAGCAGGCGTGCCCACAGGCATACTTTCCATCCCATGGACCAGCCACGCGAAGCGTCACCGCGACCGATGAGCGACTTGCGTACAGCTGCCGCCGCAACGGGATTGGCATAGGGCGACACCTGCCGCCCGGGATATGCACACCACAGATGCGACACATGACGGTGCGACGAGTATTCACGGTCCCAGTCCTCAAGCCATTCCTGCACCTGTCCGTACTTTCCAACCATCATCGGCGGAAGCTGGCGGCTTATCATGTCAAGACTGTCGGCAAAAGCCTTGTCTCGGTTAAGAGCCGCGGCAGCCTGGCGGGTGGTGAGCAACAGGTCGTAAATCATCTGATTATCCATTGCAACACCGGCAAATATCGCAGGTGACTGTTCCTTGTTGAACACATCGTCAAAATATTTAGCAAATCCGGGATGGTTTTCAGGCGATGTCGACGGCGAGGCTACAAGATACCCCGTCTTAGGCTCGCGCACAAGAAAATCCATATAGAAGCGGCATGCCTCCGACATTATAGGATAGGCGGTGTCTGCCAGAAAACGGCGGTCGCCAGTATAAAGATAGTGCTCCCAGAGATGAGAACAGAACCAAGCGTTGCATGTGGGCCAGATAGAGCACGAGGCATAGTCAACAGAGCCTGTAGAGCGCCAGATGTCGGTGTTGTGATGCAATGTCCACCCTCTGGCACCATACATCACCGAAGCCGAGCGGCGGCCTGTCTTGCTCACGTCTTTTACCAATTGCAGGAAAGGCTCATGGCATTCGCTGAGGTTGCAACCCTCTGCCGGCCAGTAGTTCATCTCTACATTGATGTTGGTTGTGTACTTTGAATCCCACGCCGGATATTGATCGGCATCGGGATTCCATATTCCCTGCAGATTTGCCGGCTGACTGCCTTTCTGCGACGATGAAATCAGCAAATATCTTCCAAACTGGAAATAGGTGGCAGTGAGTCCAGGGTCGTTGGTCTCAGAAAATTCTTTGATGCGTATGTCAGTTGGTTTTGCCTCTTGTCGGGCGTTGTGTCCCAAGTCCAAAGTCACACGGTTGAACTGCTTGTGATAAAACGCCTTGTGGTCGGCAAGAGCCTTATTGTATGTTTTAATCGGATTGCCTTTGGCAAGAAACTTATCCATGGCTTGGCGTGCCCGTGCTCCGGCATCGCCAGTTATGTTGTCATAGCTCACAAAATTGGTGGCAGAAGACACCAGTATCACAACCTCAGTGGCACCGTTTATGCCGATACTGTTACCGCTGCAGGTGCGGCTGCCGCCATTATTCACAACCTTCACAAGTGTGATGCAATGAAGCCCGTTGGGTATGTTTTCTGCATTCGACTGGGTGGGACGGCTGAATATGCGGAGCTCGTCTCCTCTGATGCCGTCAGCAGTCACGTCAGCAGTCACGCGCTGCCGTTTTAGCGGTCCCGTAAAAGAAACGTTGAAATCGAGCCGTCCCTTTTTCGATGCCTTGAGTCGTATGATGGTTAAGTTATCTGTAAAAGAAGTGAATATTTCCCGTTCATAATTCACACCGTCAGCACAAAAGGCGGTGGTACAGACAGCATCGTCGAGACTCAGCTGACGCCGGTAGTTTTCTGAGTTAAGATTAGGATATGTAAAAATCAGGTTTCCCACCGACTCATACATCATACCGTGCCCCGTGACGTTGCGGTCGGCAGTAATATTGTGCATCGAAAGATACTGTGCCTTCTGGTAGTCTCCGCTGTCTATTGCTGCACGTATTTCCGGCAGCACCGCAAGAGCCTTTGGATTTACATTGTTATAGGGCGAACCACTCCAAAATGTATCCTCATTCAACTGAATGGTATCGCTCTTCACACCTCCATATACCATTGCGCCCAAACGGCCGTTACCAAGCGGCAAGGCCTCTACCCAATGCGAGGCGGGACGGTCATACCACAGGACATTGTTCTGTCCATGAGTCAGCGCATTCCATGAGAGCATAAGCATTGCCAATGCTGATTTTAAATTAAATTTTGTCATAATTTTACTTAATTGTTTTAATAGTTTTTGCTTTTGTCAAGTAATCTGTTGTCTCGTTTGCAGGTGCAAAAATACAATTTGTTTTTCCATTACAACAAGCTTTTCATTTAAAATTTAGATAAATAGATTTTTATGATATAAAATATGTACGATAATCCCCCTAATAATTAATTAATTCAAGTTTCGCAAGTTATCATAAATGATGTAATATCCTAAAATAAAAGGGTATAGAAGTTTGCCTACATGGCAAAAATTTTGTAAATTTGTAG